>JBDRNK010000020.1:0-6550 GCA_043811105.1 Candidatus Uhrbacteria bacterium | reverse complement strand
AAATATGAGTAAGACACCAAACTATCCCCCTTCGTTCCACGTAGCTGAAAGCGTAGTGGGACTTCGGGGGACAGGCGACGCAACTATATGAGCAAGACACCTCAATACGATAAAAAAATAAAAGAGACCCTCGACGCCCTTAAACCCGGTGAGCGGACTTGTGAGTTGACTGGTGAGAAGTGGATCATGGATGAGGAAGAGATCAGCTGGTATAAGAAATTCAACGTGCCGCCAGCAGATCTGTCACCAACAGAACGGCGTCGGCAGTTATGGGGTTTTAACGCCGGGTTGTATATTTGGTGGAACAAGCATGCCCTGACCGGAGCCAAGATGTTGTCTTATATTCATCCGGACAATCCGATCAAAGCCATCCCGGACAAAGAATGGCACGCTGAAGATTGGGGCAGTAAGCATTCAGCAGAGATCAATAATGAAAAGACTATTTTTGAACAAGTAAGAGAATTGCTGCATCGGATTCCTTTGCCAGCGATTCGTTTGTTCGGTGAAGTCACAAACACTATCGGTGCTTCGATTATTTCCGCAGAAGATAGTTTCATGGTTTTTGGAGGTGTATCAAAGTGTAAACGTTGTCGTTATGGATATTTGGTTGAATCAAATGAGGACGTGCTTGACAGTTATCGCGCTCGTTCATGTCAAGATTGTTTCGCTGTCAACCAGTGTGAAAAGATGTATAACTGTTCTTACGTTTTGAACTGCTCGGATTGTTTGAACTCGAGTTTTTTGTTCGACTGTCGAAACTGCGAGAGCTGTTTTTGTTCAAGCAATTTACGTAATGCAAAATACGTTTTTTATAATCAGAAGTTTTCAGAAGAAGAATACAAGAAAAAAATGGCCGAGATTGATTTATCCTGTCACGGAATTTTTGAAGAGTATCATCAAAAGTTTCATCAGTTACTTGAACAAGAAGCGGTCTGGCCAGAAAATTTTAACTTAGCTTGTCAAGATTCTACCGGCGAGTATTTACGTAATTGTCTGCGATGCGAAGACTGTTTTTCTAT
The DNA here is from genome assembly GCA_043811105.1 of Candidatus Uhrbacteria bacterium. Classification (GTDB taxonomy): domain Bacteria; phylum Patescibacteriota; class Patescibacteriia; order UBA9934; family CAZDDW01; genus CAZDDW01. Next base: position 5,531 of record JBDRNK010000020.1, on the reverse strand, counting down.
TGGTGAGGCCACAAATTGCTATAAATCACAGATGTCACAGAAAGGATCTGAGTATTGTGCCTACTGTAGCGGCTTCAGTGGAACTTCGGAAAGTTATTTTGCTGCTGGTGTGACAAATTCTGCTAGGATCAAATTTTCCACCTCAGTGGCTGATTCAATGAATTTAGAATATTGTCACAGTTGCTATAATTGTCAGGACTGTTTTGCCTGCGTTGGTTTGAAAAATAAACGGTTTAATATTTTGAATCGCGAATATTCAGAGGATGAATATTGGAGCCTGGTCGATCGGATTAAATTAAGTATGCTTGAGCAGGGAAGTTACGGACGATTTTTTCCGGGTGATTTTTCACCGTCTGGTTTTATTTTTGCCTCGGATCTGTTTTTCGACATGACTGAGCAAGAACTAAAATATTTTCAGGCGCCGGTATTTGATTCAGCTCGTGGAGCAGTAATTTCTCAGACAGATCAAGATGGACAGCAGAGCCTGGAGATTTCAGATATTCCGGATTGTCTGGTTGATGTTCAGCCCGAGAAGATCATCGGCAAACCAATTATTGATCGCCAGATAAATCGGCAGTTTAGTATCCAGTCAGCTGATCTGGCTTTCTATCGAAAGCATCAGTTACCTTTACCAAAAAAGCATTTCTTTTCTCGTGTGCGGGAGCTAACTCGATTAAGTAACACGTTTACGACCAAGCAAGAAAGCTGTTCAAATTGCAACGCCAGTATCCAAGTTGCAGAAAATCCAACATTTAAAAACCGGAAAATTTATTGTAAAAAGTGTTATTTAGAGTATTTAGAAAAATATGGCTAATTTGTGGGAACGACAGACTTTAGTCTGTCAAATGACACACTGAAGTGTGTCGATCCCTCTAGAATATATGTCAAAAACACCAAACTACGACGCGAAAATCAAAACCATCCTCGACGCCCTTGAACCCGGCGAGAGGGTTTGTGAACTGACTGGTGAGAAATGGGACATGACTGAGGAAGAAATCTCTTGGTACCGCAAGTTCAACGTTCCGCCGTCTAAAAAAGCACCACAGACCAGAATGGTTATTGTGGCTGCCTTTGGAAACAGTTTTCAGTGGTGGTACCAAAAACACCCTGAAACAGGAAAACAAATATTAACATATGCCCATCCAGCTTCTGGAGTTCGTGTTTTGCCGGATAAAGAATGGTTTGACCAAGATTTTTCTAAAATTACTCAACCTTTTGATAAGCAGAAACCAACTTTCGAAATAGTTCGCAAATTGGAGCTGGCTATTCCTTTTACGGCCAGTCGAAATATGAAAGAACCAGAAAATTCATTATGTGTAGTTTCCCTAGGTGACGTTAATGATACCTTGATGATGGCTTGTCAGGCCAGGAATTCTTTGTTCTCAATCGTTCTAACAAATGGAGAATCTTCAGCCGAAGTATTATTTGGCGATTCTGTATCCAATAGCTATAACATCTCACACGGTGACAGAATTCATCAATGCAATTTTTTGCGCGATTCACATGATTGCATAAATTGTTCGTTTTTATTTGATTGTCGTAATTGTGAGGACTGTTTTGGTGCAGTCAATCGCCGTAATGCAAAATATATTTTTTGGGAAGAGCAATTGTCAGAGAGTGAGTATCGCGCTCGAATGAAGGAAATTGATCTATCTTGTCGGAAGTCACTTGATGGTTATAAACTACATTTTCAAAAAATGGTTGCTGAAGCTATTTGGCCAGAGAACTTTAATGTAAAGGCAGAGGGTTGTGTTGGTGAATATTTAGTCAACACCACGGACTGCAAGTATGCTTATTGTTGTTCACATGGCCCAAAAAACAACTACTGGACCAACTTTACTTTTGGTCAATCAGAAGGCAATGCTTTCCTTGATGGCGGCTCTGGTGCTATAAACAGCTATTATTCACTTGGCCTATCAGATTCAAATTTATGCGAGTTTTGTTTTGGTGTATCAAATTGTATGAACCTGGAATATTGCATGCAGTGTTACAATTGTGAAAATTGTTTTGGTTGTGTTGGTTTACAGAGAAAGAAGTTTTGCATTTTCAATAAGCAATATAATGAAGACGAATATTGGGCTAAGGTTGACGAGTTGAAATGTGCCATGCTTGAGCGTGGTGAGTATGGAGAATTTTTTCCATTATCATTTTCCAGTGCTTATCTTCCTGAGTCTACGTCAGTCTGGTTGGGTGTGAACACCGAAGAGCAAGCCAGGAAATTGGGGGCTAATGTATTTCCGATTACGGCTGAAGGGGCGGTTGGGAATATTGACTCAACCGAACGCCGAACTCTTGAAGAAATTCCAGATTGTGTAGATGGACTATCAGATGAATGGATTGGAAAACCCATCTTTGATCCAGAGATTAATCGTCGTTTTGCTTTCTTTCCTCAGGAAATTCAGTTTTACCGAAAGATTAATTTGGCTCCACCGGCACGTCATTTTATCTCGCGGGTCAAGGATTTGATTGCCGAAGCAAACATCGCCCAATACGAGGAAACAAATTGTGGTCAATGTAATACTTCTTTGACTGTGGCAAAGAACACAACTTACAAGGATCGAAATATTTACTGTCATGAATGCTATTTAAGATACCTTGAAACTCGATAGTTATGAGCAACACACCTAACTACGACGCAAAAGTTAAAACCATCCTCGACGCTCTCAAACCTGGCGAGCGGGTTTGTGCGTTGACCGGTGAGAAGTGGATGATGGATGAGGAGGAGATTTCTTGGTACAAAAAATTCAACGTCCCGCCGCACCCCTGGTCGCCGCTGACAAGGATGAAACAGCTGGCCAGTTTTTATACGATTTATCAGTTTTGGTATCAAAAGCATCCGGAAACCGGAAAAGATATTGTGACTGGAGTCCATCCGGGAAGTGGTTGGAAGGTCCTTCCAGATAAAGAATGGTTTGATCGTGATTTCGCTGACAATAATTTTGAACCTAATCTTAGTTTGCCAGTTTTTGAGCAGATGGCAAAGTTTAAAGAAATGATTCCCATGCCGGCAACAAAAGTTGTTGAAGTTCCAGAGAATTCTTTATCACTGGCCAGCTTGGGAGAAACTAATGATTTTTTCACTCTAGCTGTACGTGGGCAAAATAACTGTTACGCTATCGATGCATTGGATCTAGAAAGTTCGCTGGACATTGTCGTCGGCAGTTCGATCTCGAATTCATATCAGGTAACGCAATCACATCGCATTCATAATTCAAAATTCATCTATTATTGCTTTGATTGTATTAATTCATTGTTCCTTTTTGATTGTCGTAATTGTGAGAATTGTTTCGGGGCAACTAACAAACGTTACAAGAAATATCTTTGGTTTAATGAACAATTAACACAAGACGAATATGAAAAACGGATTGCAGAAGTAGATTTGTCTTGTCGATCGAAGATGAAGGAGTGGAAAGATAAATTTGATCAGTTTATGCAAGAACAGGGGATATGGCCAGAGAATTTTAATGAACATTGTACAAACGTGGTTGGCGAGTTCACTCGTAATGCCATAGATTGCAAATATATCTTTGGTGGAACCGATGGGCCGTATCGTGACATGTATCAAATTCTGTACGCTTATGGCAATTGCAATGATTGTGCATGGTCGGCTGCCCCAGTTTCATCGAATAATACATATTTAATCAACACCTCGGTTAGTAGTGCTCAAGTTAAGTTTTGTATGAACGTCAAGGAATGTCAAGATTGCGAATATTGTTTTTATTCTTATAATTGTGAAAGTTGTTTTGGTTGTGTTGGATTACGCAACAAGAAGTATCACATATTTAATAAAGAATACAATGAAGACGATTATTGGCAAATGATTGATCAGATAAAGTGTCACATGTTAGAGAATGGTGAGTATGGAAATTTTTTCCCAACGCATTTTTCAACGGCTTACTTTCCATATGCTGGGGGATGGGCTTATTACAATTGCGATGAGGAAGAAGGTAAGCGTTTAGGTGCATTGCAATATGAGCTCGAGGCTTTTGGTGCAACCGGTCCAACACCAGACCCAGATTTTGTAGTTGAATCTAGTCATGTACCAAATTGTTTGGTAGATCTAGATGCAGAAAGATGGAGTAAAAAACATTTGTTTGATTCTCAGTTCGGTCGACGCTTTCGTTTACTAACTCAAGAGATTGATTTTTATAAAAAACATAAATTGGCACCCCCGAATCGTCATTTTATTTTTCGAATCAGAAAATTGCTTAAGGAACAAAATTCAGCCGTGTTCAGTAAAACTGTCTGTGGTTCCTGTAACAAGTCAGTTACCTTGACAATAAATTTTGCACGCCCACACCGGAAGATTTATTGCCGGGAATGTTATTTAGAATATTTAGAAAAATATGGTTAAACCAAACCAACCTTCAACAGAATCAACTGTCCAAGGTGGTCTGAAAAATGCATTAAAGGTTGGTTGGACCCAAACGTGGTGGACCCGGCGGGGATCGAACCCGCAATTCAAGGTGTCAAGCCGAGTAGAGTTACCATTACTCTCACGGGCCCAGGTCTTGTCCAGGATATTGAACAACAACAAAACTCCCGTTAAATGGGGAGTCCTATTGTGACACCGTGAATATGACCCGTGAGGATCCCTACTCGGCATTGATTTAATTCTCCTATGTTTTAAAGGTTTTGTCAATAGTGTAAAATAAGCACGGCTGTGAATAAATGAAAATGATACACTAAAGTGTGTCGATCCCATAAAATATTTATGTCCAAAACCCCTAACTACGACGCGATCCCCCTTCGCTCGGACAAGCCGAGCTACGGAGGGATTTCGTCAAAATTGTATGAATAAAACTCCCAATTTTGACTCAAAAATAAAAACCATCCTCGACGGTCTTGAACCAGGCGAGCGGGTTTGTGGGTACTTGGTGAAATAAAGATTGCATGATAGACAAAAACAAAAACTTTGCCTTTATTGATAGCACTAATCTTTATTTGGCTATCAAACAACAAGGTTGGAATTTGGATTATCATCGTTTCCGGGTCTATTTAAAGGATAAGTATGGTATCAGTAAAGCGTATATGTTTGTCGGCTTTGTTCCGGAAAATCATGATATGTATCGATCGTTGCAAGAGGCCGGCTTCATTTTGCAATTTAAACCGGTGATGGAATTGAAGAATGGAGAAGTGAAAGGGAATTGCGACGCCGAATTAGTTCTTCAAGCTATGATTGACTTCAACAAATATGATCGTGCTCTAATTGTTACCGGCGACGGAGACTTTCATTGTCTAGTGCGCTATTTGGTCAAACAAGATAAACTAGAAAAGGTACTTGCACCAACACTTGAAAACAGTTCGGTTTTGTTACGAAAAGCCGCTGGATCTAGAATCAGCTTTATTAGTGATCTGAAGAACAAACTTGAATATAAGAAAAGAACCCAGTAAGGACAAGACCTTAAAGGGTTCTTTTCATCGTGATTCTGATGTAACATTAGCACGAGATTAATTGATTGTCAAATATGAGTAAGACACCAAACTATCCCCCTTCGTCCCACATAGCTGAAAGCGTGGTGGAACTTCGG
>JBDRNK010000019.1:0-8993 GCA_043811105.1 Candidatus Uhrbacteria bacterium | reverse complement strand
CCAGCCAAGTTTGAAAAGCTGGTTAAAGAGATCGAACAAATGAGTGTGCTTGATCTTTCAGAATTGGTTAAGGTTCTTGAAGACAAGTTTGGAGTTAGTGCTGCTGCGCCAATGGCTATGATGGCTGCTGCTCCTGGTGCTGAAGCTGAAGCAGCTGAAGAAAAGAGTGACTTTGATGTTGAATTGACCGCTGCTGGCGAGCAGAAGATTAACGTGATTAAAGCTGTTCGTGAAATCACCAGTCTTGGTTTGAAAGAAGCCAAGGATTTGGTTGATGCCGCGCCTAAGGTAATCAAAGAGGGTGTACCTAAGGCTGAAGCTGAAGAGTACAAAAAGAAAATTGAAGAAGCTGGTGGAAGTTGTGAGTTGAAGTAACTTAGAATGGGAGAGACACCCGTAAGGGTGTCTGGTAACATGACGCCCTTACGGGCGTCTGTCCCAGAGAGACGGGGTCAATCGACCCTGTCTTTTGGTTGGTGGTTATATCTCGAATTTTCAATTTGTAACTTCGGACTTTTGTACCGATCGTTACAAAAGTCAGAAGTAGGAGCTTAATAAAGAGTTAAATTTTGCCAGGGAAAGAGATGGTTGTTCATAATCCCAGACATTTGGGGTTGACAAGATCAAAGATTTACGCTATTCTTTTTACGCCATAGCGGCGTCTTGACCGGGTTACCTGGCAGGACAAAACCACCGCATGGCCGGAGGACGAAATGTTTGGTAAATTGAGATTTTTTCTGGACATGGAGAACCTAAAACTCACCGGGGATCAACGAGTTGAACTCAACAACGGGTTCGATGACCGCAATGAGCGGAACAGCTGGTTCCAGGACAATGGTGAGGCTGTTGGTTTGTCCAAGGATATCTGGTGGGTCTGCCACTGGAGCATCGACAAGCAACAATTTTTTATGACCGACCCGAACAACACAGTCGACTTCGATGCCAACGGGTTCTATTGGCCAGGTCCGGTTTACCCGGGTCGTGAGCTAGTCGTGTCGATTGAGGCCGAGGTCAAATTCTTCACCAAGAAGAAGCGAGGCTGTTTGATCGAGGGCGAGTACGTCCATCCTGGTTTCGAAGAGAGGGGGTTTTGGGATCGGTTCTTCAGCTTCTTTGAGTGTTCCGACCTTTGTGCCTCTCCGGTGAACGATTGGAGTGGTCTTTCGCCTGACATCCGCGGTGTGCTTCACTTCGATGTGATCTCGGACGGACGCGAGCGATACAAGCTGGTCGTCGACCATGCACCGGATTTGGGACAGCTGAGTCAGTTCGTCAGTCGCCTGCGTGCCAATCGAATCCAGCCGACGATGGCCTGGAGCTAGGCGAGAATCTACCACCCCGCACAGAACGCTGTGCGGGTTTTTTTAATTAGTTGTGAGTTTTGAGTTGGGAGCCCGGCGGAGCCGGGCCCGGCTCCGCCGGGTTTTGAGTTTTCTGAATATCTTGAATCTTGAATTTATAACTTCGGACTTTTGTACCGATCGTTACAAAAGTCAGAAGTAGGGGTTTATTTCAGCTTAAGTGCGTTTGATTTTAATTTCGATCGACACTTAAATCGAACAAATAAAATTGACACGCTTACGCGTGTCGGTCCCACTCTGCACAGAATCTCTTTTAACCAGAACCCCTCCTAACCTCCCCCTTCGAAAGGGGGAGGGGCATGCTAATTCAAATGCACGGCTTCGATCGACAGGATCTGGGTGCCGGCGAGTAAATAGATTTGGCCGGATTCTTCGTCAACGATAAAATCTTTTAGGTCTGTAAAGTTTTCAGAATAGTATTGAACAATCAAAGCCCCGGTTTCTTTGCGAATGACTAAAACACGTTTTTGATCCGGATCCAGAACATACATAAAGTCCGAAGTATCTGTTGACCAGATACGAGCCTTGTCAGAACTTAGGGCAGGGTCAATCAGATCATGGCTCCAAGAAACTTCATTTCCGGAATCAAACTTTACAAATGTGCCATCAGCTTTGAGTAAATATATACTGCCGTCAATAGTAATTGAAACTGCGTCTGTTAAACTAGTCTGATGTGACTCAATCCAAGCTGAGCCTGATCCAAAGTCATAACCGACTCGGTCATAGCGAAGAATCTGTTCAGTTTCAGGCGAGACTGCATAAATTCTACGAGCGTAAACTTCAATGTCCGGGATCGAACCAATCAGATCAGCGCTCATATCAGTCAAGATATTTTGATCAGGGTCAAACAAAGATAAACCCGGACGATCGTCTAAAAAGAAAATCAAATTATTTGTATCATCCCAACCACTGGCCATAGCCGTACCAACGGCATCTGAGGAAACATCAATCAGGTTCAAAGTTTTATTTTCAAGATCAAGCTGGTAAACCGATTGATTATTAGCAAACAAGAGCAGTCCGTTATTTGATAAAGTGATATTGCTAGCCTCGGCTGTGGACTCGGTGCTTCTAAGATCAGCTAGCACGGTTGGCTGTTCAATTGTCGTAACCCGACGTAAATCATCCAGAGCCAACTCAATTTCATTGCGCAAACTTTCTATTTCGATTGTCTGTTCTTCTTTTGTAATTTTGGTGGCATTGATCATATCCAAAGCCTGGAACAACAAAGTGCGAGCCTGATTTTCGTCATGGTAAATGATACTGGCCATGGCTTCATCGCGTCTCTCTTCTATTGCTTGCAAGCTGGTGACGAATAAATCATTCTCGCGTTCAACAGCTTTACCACGTGAAATAAACAATACACTGATAATGAAAACAACAATCAAAGCAATGATGGCCAACAAAACATACTTGCTGGTTTTTGGCAAGCGATTCAGACGGCCGACAAAAGAATCAACAAAATGGTCAGTGTGTGATTTTGTTAACTTCAGGGTTTCTTTGCGGTCGGTACGAATAAGGGTATAAGAAATTTTGCCTAAGGCTTTGATCAAACTCCAAACAAGTCCAGCGGCGATAACAATAGCAGCAATCAAAATTTTTCCTAGATCAAACAAGATGCGCATCAGGACACTTAGTTTTGTAACCTGCGGTCGTTGGTCTTCTAACATTCTTTTTGTTTTTGATTCCACCTCAACCATTTTTTCAATTGAGGCCTTGCTTTCGGTTTTTTCCGGCGGGGCGATCAAGCCACGATCATCAACCTTTAGGACAATGGCCCCGAAATGAGTTTTCAACGGAAAATATTGTCTGAGTTTCATCACCGCTCCGGATGGTGGCAGAGTGGAAAGAATGTTCATTAAATCTTCTTTGGTAACTTCATTGGTTAGTTCACGGTTAGCGGTCAAAAAAATGTCGCCTTTGTGCAGATCACCATCAAGAACAACTGAAAAAATCTTTTCCCAATTGGCAATGGCTTTCTCTGTTTGAATGCCACGGAAAAGATTAAAAATTTGATATCGGGTTTTGTCCTTTTGGTGTAAGTAAATACCAACCATTTCACCGGCCCCGGTTATGTACATTATCTGATCAGCTGCCAGACCGATTAGACCGCTGATTTGATCAGCTTTCAGTTTCCAGTTTTTCGAACTAGACGATTGTTCAATTTCGCTGTTTACTGTTGATATTAGTTGTTCAAAGCAATGTTGAAAATTTTCACCCTTTTCCAGATTTATGGCAATATCGTTTAGCTCTTGGTCAATGATCGAATAAATCTCATCAGCATTTTTTTTATCACCACGTATATCCAGGACAGCAAAAATAAAACCATCAAGATTTTCAAAAGAAAACACCATGGTACTGACGTTTATTTGATCATTTTGATGGGATTCATCGAAGTGCCCGATTTTTAATTCTGTGCTTGCCATATTGTCTACTCTTCGTGTACATTATACCTAAGTGAGAATACTTCGCAATAGTTAATTTCTAGATAAGCCTATTTTATGGCAAAAAGTGTATTTAAGCTTGAACAGCTGTTTGGTTCAAAAACGCGAGCACGCTTGCTTGGACTGTTTTTACAAAACCCGGAAGAGGCATATTTTGTTCGCGAGCTGACTCGTAAAATTGACGCCCAACTGAATTCAGTGCGTCGAGAATTGGAAAATTTAGTGGCTTTGGGAGCGGTGATTGACACTGTAAAACCTGATGGAGCAACCGGATCTGAAAAGAAAAAGTATTTCAAAGCGAATACAGATTTTTTGTTATTTGAGGATTTGTCAAACTTGTTGAAGAAAACTAAGATTTTGTTGAAGAAAAATCTTGTTCAACAAATTGATGACAAAGGCAAGATTGACTATCTTTCATTTACCGGAAAGTTTGTTGGCCAACAAGATGTTCCCACAGACATAGTAATTGTCGGTTCAATTGATCAAAAGATATTGCAAAAGGTGGTTAAGGGTTTTGAAACAGAATTGGGAGATGAGATAAATTATACTTTAATGCCACGAGAAGAGTTTTTGTATCGCAAACAAATTACTGACCGTTTCTTGTTTTCAATCTTGGAACATGAACAGGTGGTGATGATTGATCGAATCAAGCATTCGAAATAGTTATGATGCTGTTTCTGTCGGCACAAGATATTAATCAACTGACTATTGGACTAATCGATGGTCAGTCTTTAGTTCAAGAAAAAAATGTTGAATCAGATCCTGAACAGTTTTTGTTAGAGATAGTCAAAGCAGTTCAAGAATGGTCAACCGGTTTCCAAGAGCTAACCGCGATTGTTGTTGTTCTTGGGCCAGGATCACCGACTTCACTGCGAGTTACGGTAACCATGGCCAACACGATCAGCTTTGTTTGCGAGATCCCAGTGATCGGATTAATCAATTCGGATCGAATCAATGCTTCGGACCTTGTTGTTTCGGCTGATTTCACAATACCATCAGAACTCGAACCATTATCACCGTTCTACGACCGCCCGGCAGTATAATCTTGACGGGTCTATTTTTTTTTGATATTATATTTCGGTTGCCAATAAACGAGGAGGTAGATGTGGCACCACCTGAGCAGGAGGTAACCATTTGCAAAGAGGCCAGCCAGGCTTTTTGTTTGTTCCTTCAATCCGAACTAGGTCCACCAACGGACGAACAGGGTCGAATCCGTTACCCTGATATTTTCGGCGTGCTCGAGTTTCTCAATCAAGCGAAAGCTCCTGGCCATGTCCAAGCTGCGGCTATTATCAGCTGTTACAACATGGCCGGTGGTCCGCCACTTGATTATCAAAAACGTCTTCGCATACTTGGACATCGTGGTCAAAGTTTGGCTGATATCAAACTTAGGCCAGGGGCAGGTCGAGTCAGTGTTGAAGATCGAATTCACGAGTTTTGTCAGATGCTGGATCGCCAGCTGTGTCATGATCGACTGATGTTGGTCTGTGCTCTGGTCAACCAGTTTCTCAAGCAGATCATCTTGAATCATTCTCGGCAAAGTTCGTGCTTGCACGATCTGCTTAGGCTGATGCATGATCAACTGATCAAGTTTCCCGGTCAGGTAACCGAGATGACCCGCGACCAGATCGTCCGGTTGCTTGAAACAGTTTGTCCGCAAGTTGAAGCAGAAGTGGGATAAATTTTTCAACCAGCCAGCAGGGAGAACATATTCAATGGATCACAAACCACATCAGTACTCAGGATCAGCACGACTAGCCGCGAGTATTAATGTGACCTGTCATGGTGGCCGACAATGCGATGTAACTCGCGAACCATTTGCCACCTTTCCTTCGATTCTGGCTCTTAACTTGGCCGAAGCCAAAGCCTGGAAACCGACCATATGTGCTGCGTTTCTGTATGGTGCCTGTGACCAAGGAAGCACCTATAGTTATCAGAGGATGGAAATAGAATTTGATGATCAGGTGGTCAGCTTCCATCAACAGTCCAACTGGACCTGGATTATGGAGCAGAGCAATCTTGATCCAGGCAACGGTTCGTGGGAGGACGCCTTTATTCGTTTGCGCGGTCACTTGCGAAATGCTCCGCCTCAGGCCATTCTACTTTGGCTGGCGCGTGAGCATTACGAGATCACGGCTTTGCAGAATCACGCCCAGCGACTAACGGAAGGACTTGAGGTTTGGAAGCGTTTGTTTCAAGGTTTCCCTTCGCCCTACAACCGTTTTGCCACACCTGAAAATCCTTACCAACAGATCCATGACTACTATCAAGGGTTGTTACAAGTGCTTCGTCAGCCGGTTGGCCGTCGAAGCATGTATCAGCAAGTCTTTCAGGCTTTTCTGGAAATGCAACAAGATTTCCGTCGAGCCTGTTTGATCTAAAAAAACAGCGCCTCAAGCTAGAGGCGCTTTTTCTTTTAGCGTACTTCGCGAATGCTGATATTCCAATGGTCAAAGTAGATCATTTTGATCAGATCCGAAACCCAGGAAACTACTTCGATCCGTCCCATGTCGATTAGTGGCTGTATTTCTGGCCGGTTATCGATTGAGATGGTGTCAGTGATGAAAAGTCTGTCCACCGGACAGTTTGGGTCAGCCAGCTGTTCCAGGGTGTTGCCACAGCCTACAAAATGGGTGACCATCATCCAGGTAATGGCAGCACCAAATTCATTTTTCAGAACCGCAGCATTTTTCATACCAGTGCCACCAGTGGCCCATTCATCGTCAAGCGTGCCAACAATCGATCCTTTAATCGCAGCCAGATCTCCAAATTTTTCCTTGAGATCTGAGCTGGTGCTGGACTGGCGTCGCTTTGCTCCATGAACGATCGGGAAGCTAATTCCCAAATTTTCTTCAACCGTGGCGTAGGCATGTTCGGTTCGTTCAGCCGAGCCATCATCAGGGAAATCAAGAACAAAACGCATATTTTTTCGTTTGGCCAGCTTTGCCGTGTGTTTGACTAGACGTTGAACCATTGAGACTTCAGTGATAAAGCCCGTATCTCCAGCCATAACTGTTTGTGGGGCATGTAGGTCAGCAGATATGAACCTGGGAAAACCAACGTCGTTCATTCTGGCCATAGCCAACATTTTTTTCATATAGATCGGGGGTAAAGCAAATTCCTTTTTACCCTCGTCCTTATCTGATCGACCCAGTGGAAAATAACCGGAAACAACCGTGATTCGTCGAGCATGTCGTCCGGCCAAGTAGGCCAGAAGCAGTTCCAGCTGTCCGGTCATCTGGTAAGTACCAGGACCACTGGTGATAACAAAGCAGTTGTGCCCACCAACATGTTCTTTGCCAAGCCGTAGAAACGGTTCTTTGCTTGAGCGAAGACCAAACTCTGGATAGGCAATATCTACCTTGGTTTTGAAACGGCCTTTTCCTTGACTGAATGTTTCGATTCCAGCCTTGATACGTTCGGCGATTTTTTCATAACCTGGCGTAGGAACCAAAGTCAGGGCTCCGTTGGGACTTAAAGGAGCGGACATGTTTTCCTCCTGTTTCGTGTGTCGGGTTCATCTTAGAACCCAAGAGTCTAATCTGTCAATGTTTGGTATAATATAAATTGACAGACTAAAGTCTGTCATTCCCATATATGCAAATTGAAATAGACAAATTGATTCGTTCACGTCGTCGAACTATGGCGATCGAAGTGAACAAACAAGGTGAGCTGGTTATTCGAGCTCCGCTTAGGGTTTCAGAACGAGATATTAATATATTTCTCTGGCATTCGCGAGATTGGATTGAACGAACTCAAGCTGAGGTTCAGGCTAAGCTGGAACAAGCTACTTTGCGTCGAGCGGAAGATTCACACGATGAACAATGGTACCGTGAACGAGCAGCTGAAATAATTCCGGAAAGAGTTCTATATCATGCCAATGAACTTGGTCTTGAATACACTCGCGTCCGTATCTCCAATGCCAAACGTCTTTGGGGTTCTTGCTCCGGCAAGAATTCTTTAAGTTTTTCTTGGCGTTTAGCAATGGCCCCGATCGAAGTTGTTGACTATATTGTTGTCCACGAACTGACCCATACCATTCACAAAAATCATGGCAAGTTGTTTTGGCGTCGAGTAGCCAAGACAGTTCCGAATTATAAAGAGTTGCGTTGTTGGTTGCGAAAAAATGAACATCTGTTAAACTGTTGATCGGTGGAAGACAGATTGATTGATTTAATGTAAGGTATTAATAATATAAATGTAATTAATAATTGAAAATTATCATATGCCAACAGCTATTGATATCGTTCAAACAGCCTTTGCTGATCTTTGGGCGAGCTTATTGACCTTTTTGCCTCTTTTCCTGGGAGCAATCGTTGTCTTCATATTGGGACTGATTATTGCAGCCGTATTAAAGGGAGTTGTGGTTAAGGTATCTAATCTTCTACATCTTGATGATTTGGCAGTCAAGCTTGATGTTAAAGAGTCATTTAAGAAAATGGGGATTAATTTAGATATTGCCGGATTGCTTGGCTGGATCGTCAAGTGGTTTGTAGTCGTTGTGGCTTTAATCGCGGCAACTGATATTCTCGGCTGGTCGCAGTTAACCTCTTATTTGCAAGAAGTTGTTTTGTATCTGCCAAACGTGATTATTGCTGTGATAATCTTGTTGGTTGGAGTTTTGTTAGCCAACTTTGTTAATGGGGTTGTTAAAGCATCGGTTAAGGCGGCTAAGTTGCACTCGGCAGACTTTTTGGCCGGAATCTCCAAATGGGCCATCTTGATCTTCAGCTTTATGGCCGCTATCGCTCAGTTGGGAATCGCTCAGAATCTGATTAACATTTTGTTCACAGGTTTCGTTGCTATGCTGGCTTTGGCCGGAGGTCTGGCTTTCGGACTTGGTGGCAAAGAGTATGCTAGCAGTGTTTTAAGTAAGTTAAAGAAAGATATTGGAAGTTAGAAGTATGTAGAAGGGTCAGGTCTTGACTTTGGACTTTTGCTTGTAAATTTGTAAATTCGGGGTCAGACCCCCATCGTTCGTGAAAAAAAAGCAGGGAAGAACTCCCTGCTTTTTGATGTCAGTCAAGTGATTTTGGTACCAGGCTTAGTCCATGATGTATTCCCAATGCCCACAATCACCGCATTGACCGCTTCCACCCCAACTACCGGATGGGCTGCAAACGAGACAGACATCGCAATTGTAGCATCGTTCAGGATTGTACGTGCCGCAATCAGGACAGCGGTTCGGATC
>JBDRNK010000018.1:0-28818 GCA_043811105.1 Candidatus Uhrbacteria bacterium | reverse complement strand
CAAATGGCTCACGCTGCCGGATTAACAAATGTTTTACGTCAAGACGAAGTTGATCAATCTGATTTAGAAACTCGTAAAAATTTGATCAAAGCTTTTCCACATAAACAAGGTGACCTACTGGAATCAGCCGCGGTTTTTTCTGATCGCAATGATGATTTATGAATATTGCCACAGCCACAATTTATCAGCTAAAAGAGGCTTTGGATAAAAAAGAAATTACCGCGGTTGAGCTGGTACAATTTTATTTAGATCGAATTAGTCAGCATGACCATGAGGTCCATGCTTTTCTTGAAGTTTTTGAAAATGTTATTCATCAGGCCAAGGCAATAGATTTGGCTAGATCCAAGGGCGAAGACTTAGGGCCGTTGGCTGGTATTCCAATTGCTGTCAAGGATAATATTTTAATCCAAGGAAAAATTGCCAGTGCTGGATCAAAGATTTTGGAAAATCATATGGCGACCTATGATGCCACTGGGATTGAACGACTTCGCCAGGCCGGAGCGATCTTTATTGGTAGAACAAATTGCGATGAATTTGCCATGGGTAGTTCAACAGAAAATTCAGCCTATGGTCCGTCAAAAAATCCTTGGGACACTGGGCGCGTGCCCGGCGGATCATCAGGTGGATCAGCTGCAGCTCTGGCTGCTGGATTTGCCACTGTTGCTTTAGGGACAGACACTGGTGGCTCAGTTCGTCAGCCAGCCTCGCTTTGTGGCACCATCGGATTAAAACCGACGTATGGACGCTTGTCACGCTATGGCTTGATTGCCTTGGCTTCCAGTCTAGATCAGCTAGGTATTTTTGCTCGAACCGTTGAAGATGCTGCGTTGTTACTTGAAGTTATGCAGGGCGATGATCCAAAAGATGCCACCTGTAATCCGGACTCGGATTTAGTTGTTCCGGAACTTATTGATAAAGATATCAAGGGCCTGCGGATCGGTTTGCCAAAAGAATATTTTAAACAAGGTTTGGATAAAGAGGTTGAGAAAAAGGTAAGGGAAGCGGTAAACTTTTTACAGGGTCAAGGTGCTGAGATTATTGAGATTTCTTTACCGCACGCAAAGTTTTCTTTGGCAGCGTATTACATTATCATGCCCTGCGAGGCCAGTTCAAACTTAGCCCGCTATGATGGGATTCGCTATGGCTTGTCTGTTGAGGCAGCGGATTTGGATCAAATTTACAAACAATCGCGCGGTCAAGGCTTTGGTGATGAGACAAAGCGTCGAATCATGCTTGGCACCTACGCTTTATCAAGCGGATATTATGATGCTTATTACAAGAGGGCGTTGCAGGTGCGTACGTTGATTCGTCAGGATTTTGACAATGCCTTTGATCAAGTGGATTGTATATTGACCCCGGTGTCGCCGACTACGGCTTGGAAGATTGGTGAAAAATGCAATGATCCATTGACCATGTATTTGTCTGATATCTATACAATCTCGGTTAATCTAGCTGCTTTGCCAGGGATGTCAGTGCCTTGCGGATTTATTGATGGATTGCCGGTTGGATTTCAATTAATCGGTCGGCCATTTGATGAGCTGACAATGTTTAGGATTGCTCAGAATTATCAAAGCCAGCACGATTGGCAGATTTTGGATCCGTTCGTATGATCCCATATATTGAATTTCACACAATTGACATAGGACTGATTACCATTCAGGTCTGGGGCACACTCGTGGCCCTTGGTTTTGTTCTGGGGACAGTTGCTTCAACCTGGTACGCTCGCAAGAAAAAACTGGACAGTCGGATTCTTTGGGATACTTTGGTTTGGGTAATTATCGGGTCAATCTTGATTGGACGTTTCTTTCATGTAATTTTCTACGAGCCAAGCATATTCATGAACAATCCGTTGCATTTGTTTGTTGTTTGGGAAGGTGGCTTTTCTGTGATTGGCGGATTTATCGGCGCACTCTTATTTGCTGGATGGTATTTATCACGGCGCAAAGTTTCATTTCGCAAATATGCTGAAGCCGGTCTATTCGGCCTTCCTCTTGGACTTTTTATCGGACGCATCGGTTGTGCCTTGATCCATGATCACCCGGGAACTGAAACCAATTTCCTGCTCGGAGTTAAATATCCTGATGGCATTATCAGACATGATCATGGTCTGTATTTATCGCTTAACGGTTTGATCTTGTTCTTGATTTTCTTGTTAATGTATCGACTTAAAGCCAAACCTGGATCGTATGCTATCGTTTTTTTACTATGGTACGGTGCGGTTAGGTTCATTCTTGACTTTTATCGTTTGGCAGACCTGCGGTATTGGGGTCTGACCCCAGCCCAATTTGCTTCACTGATTATGGTCGTGCTTGGATCGTATTTAGCCTTGCATTGGTATCTGAAGCATGTTAAAGTTAACACCACGAAAAATTAACAAAATATATTTATGTCCGAAAATGAATTTTTTAGCGGATCACCAAAGACAATGTTTTTTTCTGGCTTTGTTGCTGGAATAGCGATAATCGCTGTGGTTACCAGTCTTTATCTGGCAAACATTACCTTTAGTGATACTAATTTATCGGCCCAGGCTGAGCAGGAACAAGTTGTTGATGTTGGCACAGATGATCCAGTTGCTGAACAACCAAGTTTTGCCACAGTACCGGCATTAAATGATGATGATAATTATCTTGGCAACAAAGATGCTTCTGTAGTTTTAATCGAATATTCTGATATACAGTGTCCGTTCTGTTTTAGACATCATCCAACCATGCAACAGGTGGTAGAAGAGTTTGGTGATGATGTTGTTTGGGTTTATCGCCACTTCCCGTTATCATTCCATCCTGAAGCAGTTCCGTCCGCAGTGGCAACTGAGTGTGCTGGTGAGCAAGGAAAGTTTTTTGACTATCTAGATGTCATGGTTGCTAACCAGGACTCTTTGGCAGATGATTTTTATCTTGAAACAGCAACCAGTCTTGGTCTAGATCTTACCGCCTGGCAAGTCTGTGTTGATTCTGGTGTGATGGAAGATAAGATTGCAGATCAGATGAGTGCTGGTGCTGCTGCTGGTGTAAAAGGAACTCCAGCCACGTTTATCAACGGTCAACTGGTTAGTGGAGCCGTGCCGTACGAAACGTTTAAAACTGTTATTGAGTTAGAACTGGAATAGTGATATAGTTTAAGTAGCTTCACGTGCTCGGAACATTTGGGCTAAAATACCTTTGAGTTCAGAACCGTTGCCACCGTGGTGTCAGCGTAAGAACTCCGCAATTGAGCATTTCGATTCGACTATGTTCAGAGCCAAAAGGTACGGGTTTCGTGGAGCGCCAAAAAACCACTGATTAGACCAGTGGTTTTTTGTTTATCCCCAACCGGTGCCTGACCCCAACTGTGGATAAGTTG
Source organism: Candidatus Uhrbacteria bacterium (assembly GCA_043811105.1). Classification (GTDB taxonomy): domain Bacteria; phylum Patescibacteriota; class Patescibacteriia; order UBA9934; family CAZDDW01; genus CAZDDW01. Next base: position 25,479 of record JBDRNK010000018.1, on the reverse strand, counting down.
ACAATTTATGCTTAAGTTATTATGTGATAACCAGAGTGGTCATTGTTAGGACAATAATCACTAGCATCCAGCCTATGGTAAATCCGAGAAATTTCAAAGCGTCTTTCTTTTTATTGTCTAAATACAACATGATCGGCCGACCAAGAACTAAAAATCCAGTTATTGTGGCTGAGACAACTAAAAGCAAAAGCATCAGGCTTGGCCCAACCATGCCGTCCATCTGACCAAACCAACTTTCCCCATTCATCATCACCCAAGAGATCAACAGGGTATAGAGGAAAACAGCCAAGGCATGAATTAATGCGATAGGAATTATTTTTTTAGTTTTCATATTTTCTATTATTTTACTAATTTAATATGATCTTGAGGAATGTTTTCTGGGATTAATATTTCAGGTTGATGGATCATTGATGGTAAATTATCTGGTGCGTCTTTAATCAGATAAAAGCCAGCATTACTCCAAGGTTCTCCGTCCTTGTAATCGTCACCGTCTTTAATGCTGTCACCATCTTCTGCCCATTCTGGTTTTTTGTACCACTTAAGAAAATCCTCTAGTGTAATTAGTTGTTCCCAATATTTTTTTGCTTGTTGTTGTATAGCTTCACTTTCTGACCAGCCACGATTCATATCGTCCATAACTCGGGTGATGTATTCCAGGTCACCAACATAAGTTTTTTCTGGATCAACTTTCATTTCTACAACCTCTCCTGGATACTGTGCTTTTAAATATTCAGGGTCAGTCATTGTTTTAACATATTCATCTGCGGTATTAACTCCTATTCCTCTACAGTATTCTAGAAAACTACCAAAAAATTCTTTTTTTTCTAGGGCATCTTCAAATATGCGCCGCATATCATCTGGATCACGTTTGACAAACCTTTGATCTGCTCCTAATAAACCGTGACCATGCTCTAGAAATGGATAAGCATAGATGTTGTTTCTGCTTAGACCTTTGGTTCGTAATTTTTCTGGCATGGCTTGATCAATCAAAGCGTTTCGTCTGGCCATGGCTTTGGCTTCGCCAATATTCTTAACCTCACTATCTACTTTAAGACCACCTTGATCTATGGCTGGTAAAAATTGTGCTTTCGTCTCATGAAAAACACTAACAAAATTTGCTGGAGCAATTATTTCTTGCCGCTCTAAAATACTTGCTTGTCTTTCTAATTCAACACTGGATCTTCCACTATCCATAGTTAATTTTTATCAATCTTTTAAAAAGTTTGGCAGAGAGTGTGGGATTCGTCACGAACCAGACCATCTATTCACAGAGCGGAGGGTATGAGATTAGAACTCATGATACGTTGCCGTATACACGCTTTTCCGCCCAACTTCCAGCTATTAGCAGGGAAGTGGGCGGACCCGCTCACCCCACCGTTCTGAGTTAGGGGTTGAGCGGGCCAGTGTTTATAATGAGTTTGCCAAACTGAGCGGAGAGTGTGGGATTCGAACCCACGGTACGTTTCCGTACACACGCTTTCCAAGCGTGCACCATCGGCCTCTCGGTCAACTCTCCGCTCAGATTGTAAGCCCTAATTTTCGTTTTAACTGCCTCCGCCCTTGTCCGGTTTTATAAAACAGCTCAGCCTGTATTGCCAAACCTTTTGTTAGATGTGCTTCGTAATATATTAACTTCCAAGGCCGATATGCTTTTGTCGATGGAACACTGCCCGTGCTGTGTCTAGCAATACGAGAAATCAGATCACTCGTCGAGCCGGTGTACAGTCGTCTAAACTTGATACTTTGCATGACATATGTGTAATACATAAAATTTATCCACCCCGCCCAACTTCCAGCTATCGTCAGGGAAGTGGGCGGGTCCGCTCACCCCACTGTTCTGAGTTAGGGGTTGAGCGGATCGGTCAACTCTCCATAGCAGTAAGCTTATTCTAGCTGTATATGCTATAATAATCAAGTAAGCCCAGCAGTAAAACTTTGAATTTCAGGAGCTGGGTGTATTTAACAAGCGTTGCTAAGCTGATAAACCGCTGTTGGTTATTAGCAACGTTATCTATACTAAAAAACTAATTAAAGTTCAAAGTTTTACTGCTGGGTATGAAAATGAAAGTAAAAGGGAAGTTATCTATGAATCCGCGCGATATTATGCGCCGGGTTGGTTATGGTGAAATCGTTGATCGTAAGCATAACACGATCAGTTATGCTCGTCGATTAAGCTCTGAACGCTATCCGCGCTTTCATGTTTACGTTGACGAAATAGAAAACGGAATCAGGATAAATATTCACATCGATCAAAAACAAGCCAGTTATGAGGGTAGCACCGCTCACTCCGGTGAATACGAAGGCCCTAAACTAGTTGAAGAATTAAAACGGATCCAGTCAGAAATAAAAATAATAAATTAATTATATGATCTTAGCAAACATAGTCATACTTTTAGTTAGTTTTTTTGTTTTAATTAAAGGGGCGAATTATCTGGTAGAAGGGGCGTCGTCTATTGCCACTCGTATGAAAATCAGCGGACTGGTGATTGGATTGACCATTGTTGCTTTTGGTACCTCGGCACCGGAATTGGCGGTTAATGTCTTTTCTGCGATTCAAGGGGCAACTCAAGTGGCTATTGGAAATATTTTAGGGTCAAACATGGCTAACATTTTGCTGGTTCTGGGAATTGCCGCCATCATTGGTACTTTAACAGTTCAGAAACAAACAGTGGTTAAGGAGATCCCATTTTCATTGCTAGCCGCTTTGATTGTATTGATCTTTGTTAGCGATGTTTTTCTAGATCGAGCCAGCGTTGATGTAATTTCCAGAACCGATGGCCTGGCCATGCTTGGCTTTTTCATAATCTTCATGTACTACACTTACTTTGCCAGCAAGGCTGTTCCGGAAGAAACCCATCAGCACAAAGCCCTGGCAACCCATCTATCGGTCATATACATCCTTGGCGGTTTGTTGGCCTTGTTTGTTGGTGGACATTTGATCGTTCAAAATGCAGTCAGTATTGCCAGCGTTCTTGGCGTGTCACAATCGATCATTGGTTTAACTATTGTTGCTTTGGGAACATCGCTTCCTGAGTTGGTAACGGCGATTGTGGCCGTTCGCCAGGGCAAATCTGATATAGCTGTTGGTGGAGTGGTTGGTTCAAATATTTTCAATATATTTTTAGTTCTTGGACTGACAGCAACAATTTCACCGATCACCTTTGATCACATCAATTTTTCAGACACCTTAATGACCATAGTTGCCTCCTTGCTACTGTTCGTGACCATGTATTTGGGCGCTCGTCATCGTATTGATCGTTGGGCCGGAATCATGTTTGTTGCCTTATATGTAATTTATATTAGCTTCCGTGTACTTGAGGCAATTGTTTAATTGTGAGCATTTCATGATTTTTTGATTTCATGATAACCTGGCGAAATGGAACCAAAAGAAGAAATACGACGAAGGATAGATGTAGCCGAGCTTATCGGTGAGTATTTGAATTTAAAGCCGGCCGGCAACGGTAGCTTTAAATCACCATGCCCGTTTCATCAAGACAAGGATCCTTCGTTTTATGTTTCTCAAGATAAACAGATTTGGCATTGCTTTGGTTGCGATATGGGTGGAGATATTTTTGCCTTTGTTATGGAAATCGAGGGTGTTGATTTTCCGGAAGCACTACGGATTTTAGGAAAAAAAGCCGGTGTTGAAATAACTCGTTTTGTTTCCAGTGATTCAAATGAGCGCCAGCGGATGATTGCTATGCACGAACTGGCAGTTAGGTTTTATCGCAAAGTTTTGGTTGACTCGACCCAAGCAGCGAATGCCCGGGCTTATCTTGAAAATCGAGGAATCAATAAAGAGCTGGCTGATAAGTTTCAATTGGGATATGCACCGGAAGCTTGGGACACCTTGGTTAATTTCATGTCCAAGCGGGGTTATGCTACCACTGAAATCGAAAAGGCTGGTTTGGCTCAGCGTAAAAAATCAGGGATCGGTTCGATTGATAAGTTTCGAAATCGAATTATGATTCCATTATCAGATCATCACAGTAACGTTGTTGGTTTCACTGGTCGAATAATGAAATCCGATGGCGAGGATCATGGCCCAAAGTATATGAACTCGCCAGAGACATTGATTTATAAAAAAAGCGAATTGCTTTATGGATTGAATCTGGCTAAATCAGCAATTAAGCAATCCGGTTCAGTAATAATTGTTGAAGGAAATCTTGACGTAATCGCCTCTCATAAAGCCGGGGTTGAAAATGTTGTTGCCAGTTCCGGAACCGCTTTGACCGAGCAACAGGTTAATTTGTTGAAGCGCTATACCGACACTATAATTTTTTCTTTTGATCAGGACGCAGCCGGTTTTGCCGCAGCTCGACGCGGTATTCATCTAGCCCAGAGTCTGGATATGAAAGTTAAGGTGATTGTTTTATCAAGTGAAGATGGAAAAGACCCCGATGATCTAGTTCAAAAAGACCCTCAACTTTGGCTTGATGCTGTGATCAACCCGGTACCGATCATGGATTTTTATTTCAAGCGCGTGGTTGAAGGAAAAGATCTGAATAATGTAGAAGACAAACAAAGTACTGGAAAATTTTTGATTGAAGAAATAGCCATGATTGCTGATAAGATCGCACAAGAACATTGGCTACAAAAGCTTTCGGACTTGATTAAAACTGAAGTCAATATTCTGCGCGGAATGGTCGCCAAGCAACAAGGTGGTCAAAAGCCAATTTCCAGCAATAACAAAGCTCAAAGCAAGATAATCAGAACCAGAGAAGATCGCTCTGTCATGGCTATTTTAGGTATATTTTTACACAATGATTTGAACCGAGCTGAGGTTGTCAAACGAATGACTGAGGATAATATTCGAGCGATTGATCTTAAAGAGCTTTACAAAAATATTCTTATTGAGTATAATCAGCCTAATAACAAATCTGTACAGCAATCATTATTTGCTAAGCTTCGCGAAAAGTTTTCACAAAATAAGGAGCAGACAATACTAGAAAGTCTCCTTAACGAGGTTGCTCTCATTGGTGAACAAATCGTGAATGATCAACAGCAAACCGAGGTACAGAAACAACTGAACGACTTTATTCAAGTATTAACCAACAGTGCTCTGGGGCATCGAAAAATCGAGCTGCAGAATGCTATTCGTCTGGCTGAAGAGCAGGGCGATGAAAAAGTCGTGAAGACATTAATGGAAGAATTTAACAGTCTCAACTAGATTTGTCTAACAAGTCTGATTTTTGATTTTATATTCATTATGCCAAAGAAAGTAACAACAAAGAAAAAGACCACGGCAAAAAAGAAAGAAACAAAGAAAGAAAAAAAGAAAACTGTTAAACCTAAGAAGCCGATAAAAAAGAAAATAGCAAAGAAACAGACGCGACAGACGCGACGCAAGCGAGTGGCACCACCTGATCCGGAAAAAATTCAAAAGCTTCTCAATAAGGGCGAGATTCGTGGTTTTGTTACGGAAAACGAGATACTCTATGTTTTTTCAGAGGTTGAAGAGTATCTGCCGGTTTACTATGAATTTCTTGAAGAGCTGGATGTTTTAGGAATACATTTGATAGAAATGAAAGAGGGTTTGCTCGGCCGATCCAGTGACCGTGAAGGGGCCATGGACAAGATTCGAGTATCTTATGATAAAAAGAAAGTTGACTTAAGTGAAATCACCCAAGATTCGATTCAGATGTACTTGCGCGAGATTGGAAAGATTCCGTTGTTAACCGGTGAAGAGGAAGTGGCCTTGGCCAAACGAAAAGAACGAAATGAAAAAGAAGCTGAGCGTCGTTTGATCGAAGCTAACCTGCGTTTGGTTGTTTCCATTGCCAAAAAGTTTGTTGGTAAACAGTTGACCTTGCTTGATCTGATTCAAGAAGGGAACATTGGCTTGTTTCGAGCGGTTAAGAAATTCGAGTATCGAAAAGGATATAAGTTTTCAACTTATGCAACCTGGTGGATTCGCCAGGCAATTACTCGTGCTCTTGCCGATCAATCGCGAACGATTCGTATTCCGGTGCATATGGTGGAAACAATCAATCGTTTTCAGCAGATTGAACGACGTTTGATTCAGGATCTTGGTCGTGAACCATTGCCTGAAGAGATTGCTGCGGAAATGAACGAGAACCTGGATCGTGTCCGGCATATTATTAAGATTTCGCAAGACACGGTATCGCTGGAAACATCTGTTGGTGAAGATGATGAGGATTCAAAACTCGAGGATTTTATCGAAGACGTAAAGAATATCGGACCTGACAAAGCAGCTGCTCGTGAGTTGTTGCGAGACTATGTTAAGGAAGCGATGGCAGATCTGTCACCGCGCGAGCAAAAGATTTTGGAAATGCGTTTTGGACTAAGTGATGGTGTTTCGCACACTTTGGAAGAAGTTGGAAAAGAGTTTGATGTTACTCGTGAGCGAATTCGTCAGATCGAAGCCAAAGCCTTAGAACGCATGCAAGGTAACATTGCTATTGAGAAGTTAAGAGATTATTAAATAACAAGCCCTAGCTATAGGCGGCAGCCCCTGCTGCCGCATCGTGGGTGTCCAATAAACATATGGACGAAGAAATACAAGCAGAGGTTCCAGAGCCAGGGCCTAGCTGCAGCGATTGCTGCAAAAAGCCGGTCTTAATTCATGTCATCGCAATATTGGTTCTTTTGGGTCTGATTGCTGTGGTTGTGGTTGGTTATGTCAAGTATAATCAACTTAATTCCGAACTAGAATCCGTTCAAGAGGAGCTAGTCGAACTAATCTTAGTACCGGCTGATACAATTGAGGTTGTGGAAGATGGGGGAGAGGTTGTAAGCGGTTTGCAAACCATTGATCTTGTTCAAGGGTTACAATTGGATATTCCATCAGAATGGACTGTCCTAAACATAAGTGAGGATGAGATTGAAATCTTAACAGCAACTGATCCGTATATTATTGTAGAAACAGTAGAAATTAGAGAAGTCGATGAGTCTTATCTAGATCCACCATTTTATGAAGATGAAGATTTGGTCTTGAGTCGAATGGCCTGTGCCCCAGCACAAGGTTGTATTGTCGCTGTCTTAGATGATGTAATCTATTATTTTGCTTGGGCCATGGTTGAAGGAACAGAGCCAGTGCCGGAGAATCTTGATGGACCATGGTTTGCAACAGCAAACTTTGATTATGATGACATTGTTGAGATCATGAAAACATTGCGCTAAAACAGTTGGGGTCAGACCCTGGTAATAATCATATGACCGAAGGACAAGAAAGGGTTGGAGCAGATGTTCGAGAACTAAGCACCGGCTCCAAAATGAATCTTCTAACAAATTTTGAAGGGGTATTCAAAACGATTTGTGAATTAGAATTTGAAGGACGGGAAGGACGTTTTACCCAAAGTCTCCGAATGGATTTACAAGAGGCCCTAGAAGATGTTCAGGAATGTTCGGAAGAAGACAATGAATATATAATTTATGATTTTTATGGCGCGTTAGGGGTTCACCGATATGGGGTTACAAACAAAGGAGAGGTAAAGTTTTCAGCGTTTCATGGTGGTGATAATGCAATTGTCAAGGCTGGAGAATTGGGATTAAGGACTTATTAGATTAAATTATATTTGGGCTATTGAACCCAAATAGCTTGATAAAAAAATCCGACCAAGATCTGGTCGGGTTTTTATTTTGAGTCGCGACGGTAGTAACCGTCGACTATGCAGGTTACTTTGATATTTGAAACAAGATCTATTACTACGATTATCTAATTTCTACAACGACGTGTTTGTCCGTACGTACGAACAAATACGTCGACTTGATGGTTTTGGGACAATTAGCTTGACCTTAAATTAAAATCTCGATATAATCTCAGCGCGGGATCGACAGGCGTTAGCCTGTCAATTAGATGACAAGCTCACGCTTGTCAGTCCCTACAACATTCCGAGGTAGCTCAGTGGCAGAGCAGCTGACTGTTAATCAGCGGGTCGTGGGTTCGAACCCCACCCTCGGAGCCATGAAGTAGAAACCAAATCGGTTTCTACTTTTTGTTACAACCGATTTGGTTTCACTTCATGGCTTACCCCTGAAGGGTGATGGCAAAGCCATCTCTCCTTCAGGGGAGCCGTGCATGTTTATGTCTGGCGAGCTTTCACTTCATGGCTTACCCCTGAAGGGTGATGGCGAAGCCATCTCTCCTTCAGGGGAGCCGTACAATTTGCTATACTGATTTATATGTATTTCGTCTATATCTTGATGTGTGCTGATAATAAACTTTACATCGGCTATACAGAAAATATCGAGGAGCGAATTAAACGCCACAAATCTGGCCAAGTATTCTCAACCAAAGGTTGCTTACCTGTTGACCTAATTTTCTACGAAGCCTTTCATCACAAAATGGACGCCAAGCGTCGAGAAAAGTATTTCAAGACAACGGCAGGCAAACGAGCGATTAAGTTGATGCTCAGACGCTATTTTACTGATCACACATAATCCAACAGGGTTCGAACTGTAAAAAGTTCGAATTTTGTTATATACTCGAATAGAATCTGGTTCAGAATTATGAAAAATATCTATTTTATTACGGGAGTTTGCGGGGTTGGTAAAACCTCACTTATACTACACTTAAAAAAATTGCTAGGTGATAATTTTGTAATTCACGATTTTGATGAAGACGGGGTTCCAGAGGGGGTTGATCGAAAATGGAGAATAACCAAAACAAAAGAATGGATTCAAAAAGGAGTGGATAATATGAAAAAGGGGAAAGTAACAATAATAACAGGTTTTAGTAATCCAGTAGAAATTGAGAAAATGGAACACCATGAAAAAGTAAGGATGATTTTACTGGATGCAACTGGTGCTATAGTACGAAAGAGATTACAACAGAGATATTTAGATGAGAGTCAGATAGAAGTGCTTAAAAACGTTACGGGTGATTCGGTTGAAGCGTTTATTTTGGATAATCAACAGTTTGCCTCAAAACTCAGGTCAATTTGCAAAATACACAAATGTGAAATCATCAAAACAGATAATCTAAATCCAGAGGAAACAGCTGAACAAGTAGCTTCTATCATAAGATCGTAAATTGAACCATCATCGGCTCAAGCTGAATCCAATTAACCGTTCTGAATGCGTCCAGCAAGCCATCCCACGTCGCCCCGCCAACGGCGGGGCTGTGTGGGATAAAACAGGACTCGAACTGTAATAAGTTTGAGTTTTGTTTTATACTGATACGGAGTAATATGAACAGATGAGATGAGAATTCAATAATTATTTGATATGCGAGTAGCTATTATTGGTGGTGGAGCTGCTGGAATGATGTGTGCGGCCAGAATACAAGAAATGGATTCATCCATGGATGTTTTTTTGATTGAACGAAATAATGGACTTGGAAAAAAGGTGATTATTTCAGGAGGAGGGCGATGTAACCTGACAACAGGGATTCATGACGTAAAAACCTTACTTACAAAATATCCTCGTGGAAATAAATTTTTGACTTCAGCTATGTACGCCTTTCCACCAGAAGCTGTGTATACTTGGTTTGAAGAACATGGGGTTCCTTTGAAGGCACAGCCTGATGAACGTGTTTTTCCAGTTTCTGACGATGGAAAAGATGTCGTTGGTGTTTTTGAGGAATTGTTTAAGGAAACGAACGTTAACGTTTTACTGGGTCATTCGGTGACCTCAGTCAAGAAAGACAAAAAACGATTCGTTATTGAATTTAAAGGCAAGAAAGATCCATTGGTCGCTGATGCGCTCGTGCTTACAACTGGTGGACAGGCCTATAGCCAGACAGGTTCAAAAGGGGACGGCTATGCATTTGCCACTGATCTTGGTCACAAGATTACTCCACTTGCACCAAGCTTGAGTGCATTTTTCACAGAAGAGAAGTGGCCGGCAGATATTTCAGGGCTTTCTTTTGAAGAAGCGGATATTACTGTTCTTGGATCAGAAAAAGCCAACTTTAAGGGTCCGTTCCTTTTCACTCACAAGGGAATTAGTGGACCTGCAGTATTTGCACTATCTTCATTAACGGCATTTGATGTATGTACAAAGGAGAAACCGTTAAAGATATTAATTAATATCTTTCCCAATGACAGTCAGGAAGAATTGATCAATAGCCTAAAAGACATGATTTCCAAGAATAGAAACAAACAGTTTACAAATGTGCTTGGAGGCCTGGTCCCGAAGTCACTGGCAGAGATCGCTGTGCACTCTCTAGGTATTTCTTATTCTCGTCTGGCGAACGGTGTGTCGAATGTTGAATTACGTAGTATCGTTGATTGGCTTATGGCGATTCCTTTGCACGTGGTACAAAGAGGGGCAGGTGACGAGTTTGTAACAGCTGGAGGTGTAGATCTTTCCGAAGTAGATCCGTCTACCATGGAATCCAAAATTTGCTCAAATCTTTTTTTCGCTGGAGAGATTTTAAACGTTGATGGATTTACAGGTGGATTTAATCTGCAAGCATCCTGGGCGGCAGGATATTTGGCAGGCACCTCAATCGGTCAAATAAAAAAAGAATCTTGAATAATCCAAGGTTCTGAATGCGTCCAGTATAAACGGCTCGAACTATCATTTGTTCGGGTTTTGTTATAGAATCTATCTGTATGAACAAAAAACTGAAAATTACATTATCCCTTTTTGCATTTCCGGTTGCGGTGATAATGTTTGTTTACGCTGGAGTTGATGATAGTCCTGGAGGTCAGTTGATCGGGGTGGTGGTCGGTGCTGCAGGTATTGCAGGTCTGTTAATGAGCCTGAGAAAATAGATTCTGGATTCTGGATTCTGGATTCTGGATTCTGAAATTTTCATCTTATTGATAAACTTCCTGAGCTATTAATTGATATATAAATATGCTAAAAGCGTTACTACACTCGCATCATAAGAAAGTGATTTTTAAACAAGAAGGAGATGCTAGAATGATTCTTGCTTACCATACAATGGGCAATGGTGTTTGTTTTGGAGGAATAAGGCTTTTAGCACATGATGCCGGTGAGAAGGGAATAAAGGATGCTTTTCGGTTAAGTGAAGCCATGACATATAAGTTGGCTTTACTGAATTTGCCGTATGGAGGGTGTAAGGCTGTGGTTTTCGTTCCTAAAAAAGGAAAAAGTAAAAAGTTCCTTCGTAATGTCGGAACCCTTGTTGATCAAGAACAGGGTGCATTTATTTCTGCCATAGATTTTGGTTTTGAGCCAAAAGATGCAAAAGCTATTAGAGAAACAACCAAATATATTCTGGCCATTGTTGATTCAAAATTTGGACAAAGCGGTGTGACAACAGCCTATGGTGTTATTGAAGGAATCAAAGCTTCCTTAAAACAAGTCTATGGTTCTGAAAAGATTGAGGGCAGGAGTTTTGCTGTTCAGGGCCTGGGAAGTGTTGGGGAAGTTCTTGTAAAAAGTTTACTCAGCGAAGGGGGCAAGGTTTATGTTTCAGATTTAGATAAAAAGAAACTGAAAAAAGTTGATAAAAGAGCCACAGTCGTTTCTTTGGATAAAATACTATCATTGAAGGTTGACGTGTTTGCTCCTTGTGGTCCGGCCTATATTTTAAATAAAAAAACGATTCCGAAATTGAAGTGCGGAATCATTGCTGGTGGAGCAAATTGTATTTTAGAGGATGAGGTTACAGATGACGCACTGCTTTATAAGCGTGGTATTCTTGTCGCCCCTGATTATGTAATCAACGCCGGCGGTGTGATGCAGGGAGTTGAAGAATTAACTCGTGGGTCAACTAAAAAAGCTATTTCTAAATTACCGATTATTGCCAAAAACTTAGAGAATATATATAAGAAATCTAAAAAGGAAAAAAGAGGAACATACTCAATCGCTAAAGAGATGGCTTTAGCAAATTATAAAAAATTACACCCTTAACAACCCCGCCCTCGGAGCCATCCCACGTCGTCCAACGTAGCTTTAGCGTAGTTGGGCTATGTGGAATAAAACAGGACTCAAACTAGTAAATGTTCGAGTTTTGTTGTAGACTGACAGCATAATAAGTCCTGAAATCTGAGTCGCAATAGTTTTTATGAATAAAATTAATAGAGAAGAACGGTCAAATCCTGGCAATAAAGAAACGGCAGGATTCGCTTTTTGGAAAGACTGGGATAATATTACAGAAATAGAAACAAACGCAATCGAAAAAATTCAACTTGCCAAGAATAAAATTATAAATGCTGTGCCAAAAGGGCAACTGGTTGCTATTTACATCAAAGGTAGCTTTGTCAGAAGGGAGATGAAAGAGGGTAGCGACATAGATATTGTCCCAGTTGTTACAAAGGATTGTTATCAGGAGTCTGTTTGGGAAACAAATACCCCAGAGGTTTTACCAGCAATTGTTGTTCCAATTTCTGTTGAAGAATTTGTTGATAATGAACTACATAGCGAAACAGACCTCGCTGTCGATCTACGGGCAAAACCAGATAGTTTTCTAAGGATGCTCGATGAATGTGAATTGATCTATGGACAACCACTCAATCTAGATAATTATCCAATAAGAACCGATAAAGAGACTCTTGTAGATGAAATCAGTGTCATCAGAAATGGGTATATTCCGTATTTCGAGAGTGGTCAGGTAGATTTTGATCCATTACTTAAGGAAACTTTTTGGTTGATTGAATTAGTACAGACCGTAAATGGGAAAAGGCCTAAATATTCATTTGAGGGTATTGCTGCATCAGTTGATGATAATGATCATATTGTTCATGATGCTTTAGGTTTGAGAATGATGGGATCGAAAAAGCAAAGAAGTGATTTTGTTGTAAAGTTAAAAGAGTATTTGAATGAAATAGAAAGACAAATATCTAGCAACTGAATTTGAGTTGTGGTAATGGGGATTCGATATTTGACCAATCAAACGTTCTGAATGCGTTCAGTATAAACGGCTCGAACTACCATTTGTTCGGGTTTTGTTATAGAATTGAATCGTATGAAATACAAAGCAATCTTTTTTGACGCAGATGGAGTTCTGGTCAAAAATAAACATTTATTTAGTGAGCAGCTGCAAAAAGACTTCGGTATTAAGAAAGAGGTCATGACACCCTTTTTTACTGTCGTGTTCGGTCAGTGTTCTCTTGGAAAGGCTGATTTGAAAGAGGAGCTCGCAAAAATCATTGATGATTGGGGATGGAAAGGAGCGGTTGAGGAACTACTAGACTACTGGTTTAGTGTGGGAACTGAAATTGAGCATGATATAGTTGAATACATCAAAACACTACGAGATCAGGAGATTCGTTGCTTTATGACCACAGACCAAGAAAAATATCGTGGTGAACACCTCAGGGACACTCTTGGAGGTGGAAAGGTATTTGAGGATGTCTTCTTTTCGGCTGAGATTGGAAATCCCAAGAAAACAGAGTCTTTCTGGGAAGAGGTATTTGTACGAATAAATACAGCTTCTCATGACCCGTCTTCTGAAATTATTTCAAGAGATCAAACGTTATTTGTTGATGATGACGAAGTTAACACCAAAGCTGTATCAGATCTTGGTATCAATGTGTTGCTATACCGAAAACTAGATGATCTAAGACAAGAACTATCTGAGTAATATGCATAACCACGCACCAAATGATTACAAGTGTCCAATCTGTATTGCTATCGCTGGCGATGAAAACGAAGATACTTGGATAAAGCAAGATGACATTTTCTACAAAGATGACCTCGTTACTGGTTTTATTAGTTCAAAGTCAATCAAAGGGAACGAGGGTCACCCGTTAGTGGTTCCAAATGATCATTATGAGAATATCTATGATTTACCAGAAAAAGTTAGTCATCGAATTATGGATGTAGGAAAGAAGATTTCCGTTGGGCTTAAGGAGGTCAGAAATTGTGATGGAGTAAATATTGTTCAAAACAATGAGCCAGCAGCAGGACAACATGCTTTTCACTATCATTTACACTTAATCCCTCGATTTAAGAATGATAATTACAATGAAGTGTTTTGGAAGTCTGAAAAATCTGATCCTAATGATCGTGTTCGTTATGCCAATGAGCTTCGTGAATACTTAGATAGACAGGCATAACCCTCCACTTCCAACCAATCAACAGTTCGGAACCCGGCAGCCCCGTCATTCGACGGGATGAACTGCCGGGTGAATGCGTCCAGCAGACGGAGTCGTGTAGTGACCAGGATACCGCTAGTTTATCTACTATAAGTGAAAGGCGTGATCTGGTATAATGATTTATATTTATTAACAATATTTTTTAGATAACTACAAAATATATGGCTAAAGGACAGGATGCCAGGAAGAATGTCAAGAAACCAAAAAAGAACGCCAAGAAGAAATAAGATCAACAAAAACTCGAACTATCAATTGTTCGGGTTTTGTTATAGAATTACAAAATGGATATAAAAATAATTTTAGGTGTCTTAGCCGCTGTAATCGGAACTCTGGCCTTCTTCCCGTATATAAGGGACACCTTAACTAAAAAAACAAAACCCCATTCTTTTACTTGGTTGATTTGGGCGTTGACTCAGGGAACCGCAGTAGTAGCGCTTTGGGTCGGGGGTGGTGGAGTTGGTGCAATCGCTTTAACAATTGGAACTTTCTTAGTTTTTTGTGTTTTCTTGCTGTCGCTCAAATATGGCACCAAAGACATTACTCGCAGTGACAAAATGGTTTTAATTGTAGCTTTGCTGGCAATTGTTGTCTGGTGGCAGTTAGATAATCCTGTTTTGGCCGTAATTATGGTTTCAGCAATTGATGTTTTAGGATTCATCCCAAGCTTTAGAAAATCTTTTAAAGATCCCTGGAGTGAAACTACGTGGTCTTGGATTATGTATGCAACTGCCAACATATTAGCCATCTTTGCTTTAAGAGAATATAATGCGCTAACCGTGACTTACATCAGCTCAATTGCTGTTGCTGAGATATTCCTCTTGGTGATTGTGTATTTTAGAAGACCTGTCATATCAAGCAAACTGACTAACCATCGGCTCTAGTTGCACCCAATTAACCGTTCTGAACCCGACAGCCCCGTCACCCCGTCATTCGACGGGACAGGTTCGACGGGATAAACTTCCGGGTGAATGCGGATATTAAAATGTATAGGTTTGACAAATAATAGTTTGTTTAGTATCCTAAAATTAGACAAATTTTATAAAATAAATGTATAGGTTTGACATTATGAAAGTGAACACACTTCGCATCGGTGAATTGTCAAAGTATCTTGGGGTAAATATACAGACTCTTAGAAGGTGGGATGCTGATGGAAAATTAAAAGCTCAACGCATGTCCAGTGATGGACATCGGATTTATGATAAAGAATATATTGAGGATGAAATAACAACAGGTAACCTTGGTTGTATAAGAATGTGTAAAGCCTGGACCGTTTCAGATGGATCATGGCAACCTCTTGAATTTGTATATTCCGCGACTAGTTCTGATTTCGCAAACCGTCTTCATAAATTCGAACAAAAATTATCTGACATACAAAATATCGATGCAATCCTCTCACTAATCACATCAACGACAGGAGAAATTGGAAATAATTCTTACGATCACAATCTTGGCAACTGGCCGGATATTCAAGGTATCTTTTTCGGTTATAATATAAATATGAGGCAAGTAGTCTTAGCCGATCGTGGTCGAGGACTTCTAACAACCCTTAGGCAGGTTAGGCCTGAACTGAAAACTCACGAGGAGGCGCTGTATGTTGCATTTACAGAAATGGTTTCCGGAAGAGCACCTGAGAATAGGGGCAACGGTCTAAAATATGTCAGAAAGATTATAACTGAAAAGAATTTAAATCTTTATTACCAATCAGGAGATGTGTATCTTGAATTGTCCGGAGGTGATAAAGGATTGAATATAAACGAGCTAATTAAAGTTTTGTGTTGGTTTTTGCCCCTGTCTAAGAGCGAGATACCAAGCGGCTAAGGCAAGTTTTCGTTTGGGTGAAAGCCCTCGGTGACAACGAAATAATTCCTTCAGTCGACTGTTGAGACCTCCTTCCACATGGTTGGAGGTTTTTGGAACTGTCTGATCTGAAACATATCGAAAAAGATCTGGAATAGCGTTCTTAATAAGTGATCGAGTTCCTCTAAGTCGACGATGGGTGTACCACCAATGGCCAGAAGGACCGTGGCTTCGTTCTTTTAAAAAAGTGTCATGTTTCCGGCACCAGTATCGGAAGGCTCGGATCCAACGACGTTTCTGTCGTTTGGTCTGGATCTTAGATAGTTGTTTAACTAGTGCAAGAAGTTCTTGCCCTGCTCGTGTCTTTGGTCGTTGAGTGAGCCAAGCGCTTGCCTGTCGAATAATGTGGATCATGCACCGTTGTATCTTGGCCTGAGGGTAAACTTCGCGGATGGCCTTTAATAAGCCTTTCTGGCCGTCACAAACGATATATTCTGGCGTAACCGATGACCAAACTAGATCTTTGAGAAACATCGTCCAACTGTCATGGCATTCACGATGCGTATCCATCCATGATACCGGTTTGTTCTTGTCTCCATCTCCTGCAATGAGTAGCATGAGCTTGCGTTTGACGACAGATGTACCATCCAGCACAAGGACACGTACATCTGAAAGGATCTTGGGTTTGGGTGGGTGATCCCAGAAGGGGCGAAACCAACTGATGAGTGTTTGGATACTCACCCTAGCATCACCTGAGACATCTGAGAGAGAGTTCTTGCTTGTGAGCCAGCTGACAAACATCGATAAATGTGATCGATAACGATTACTCTTGTTTGTACGTATACCAGACACCTGACATCCAATACATCTCCAGCGAATCTTGTTCGCTGATGTTTTGCCCCAGCGTTGCATTTGTTTTGAGCACTTCGAGCAGTGCTTTTTTGGTCCACTAATGGTCATACAACCATTAGTTTTCCAGATTAGAGCTAAATTTAGAAGAGAAACACTGTTTTTACCAACACATTTCTTTAATTAACTCCCAGCTTTTAATTACTTGCGGCAAAAGCGAGATAACAACTAGGGTACCCGCCACGTAGCCTAAGATATCAATTAATTCCATACTTGTTGATTATACCAGAAAGTTTCATTTCTCACCTGGTCTAACAAAAAACACCGCTCGGTGAAGCGATATTTTGTTAACTAAAATTATGAAGCGGATTGTGGGAAAGGATTCAAGGCCAAAAGCCGCTCTGCATCTTCTGCTGACAACACTTTGGTATCTCTCAAAGTTACAATCAATTCAGACACCTTCTTATCTTCACGACGCATTAACACCACAAGATCACCTTTAAGATCCGCTAGCTTATCGTCCATGGAATCCATTATTTCATGTTTCTGCTTAGTCAAATCTTCCTTCGTTGCCATCTTTGATCGGATATCAGAAAATTGATCATCAACATGAGTAGAAAAAATATTGATCGCCTCTAAAATTTCATCTTTAGCTTTGTCTTCCATACATCTAGATTATATCACACCGCCTTACCTAGTCAATCACACCGTTCACGAACGACGTGATCAAACACAAAACCCCGAACAATTTCGGGGGTTCGTGGCCTGCCAACCGAAGCCTTGGCAAAGGTTGGTACTCCATCGCCTGTCCCCCGAAGTCCAACGTCGCCTTTGGCAAAGTTGGACGAAGGGGGATCGGAACTGAGATTAGGGAGAGTAAGGCTAGAATTTACATTCCAGAGCTGCTACAGGGGTAGATTTGGTTTATTGATTTACGATCCAGTAATTCTTTTCAATAACCGATCGGTCATATGTTGATATTCTTCTCTTTGGTTTTCTGCCAAATCAGAAAATTTTGTTCGATAAGATTCCAAAAATATTTTTAATTCCTGCCCGATTGCAGGTAAAATTTCATCAACTTCACCAAAAAGATATTGTCTGACTTCGGAAAGATTACCCGAAATTTCAATGGCTATTCTTGATAGCTGTTCCACATCAAGATCTTTAGACAATTCTTTTATCTTATCATCACGCTCCCAGAGAACATCAACTCTGTTTGCCTCCGCACGCATTTCTTCACTGTCATTTACATGATTACCTTTATTAAATAATTTTGAATCAAGCTCACTTAAATCTACTACAGTCAACCTATCCCTGTGGCGATTGGCATATTCAAAGGCCTCTTTTTTTTCAAGGTCGGTTTCACCAAGCTGTGCTTCAGAGGCATCTTTTTGTAGGCTAGCCAGGTTTCCTAAAACATAACTCGGTAATTCCTTTTGTGGCGAAATCGGTATCAAGCGGTAATCAATTGACGGATGTTCGATTTGTAATACTCTGTGACCGTTAACCTCTCTTTCCATGGGATCAATTTTTTGCATCGCATTTTTCCCGTTCATAAAATCGACATACCACCAATCACCATTAGACAATCTAACTATATTCAATACATGACTAGGTGGGTTCCCAATATAACTCTCAAGACCAGCTTGCTCGAGTAAACTAGAACCGATAGTGATTGCCCCAACACAATTAAATTCCCCTGTTTCTCTCATGCGGTCTGGCCAAGAGTCCCATTTGGTACTTTTTGGCTTTGAACGATCGAAATTTCTAACTCGTTGATCAATTGCTTCATGAACCTGTTTGAGGTATCTCAATTCAAGTTTAGCTTTTTCATCATCATCTTCTATCTCAGAAATTTGCTTTATTAAATCTATGTCAGGCGTCAACCCCCATTCTCCCAGTAAAGATTTGGTTTCACTGATCAATGACGAATTTAGCTGTTCTCGCAACTCCTCGTCTGAAAGCACAGAGGCGTCTTCGATAAAAGCCCCGTCTGATCCTAAGACAATTTCACTCCAAACTGAACCCAAAGCTCGCCTTTCCTCAGGGCTTAATTCTTGTTTTGATGAATCTCGTAAATCCATTGACGGTCTTTCTTTAGATGACATATTATTCTGTATGGCTTTCTTGTCCCCCAAGCGGAAATTTTTGTTGCCACTTCCACATACCCCATAACAATGCCGCTTCTGTCGGATCGTCGAAAAAATCCTTACCCAATTCTTTTATCTCATCTCTCAATTTCTGCATCTTTCTCAATGAACGCACACGGCCCAATAATTCATCATGTTCTTTTCTTTTTTTTATTTTCTTCTGATTCTTAAGATCTAAAATCATTTTTTCTAAAACAAGACTTGGACTAGTTAAAATATTTAACAAAAAGCCCCCTTCACCCAAAAAACCGATCTCCTGCCAACTCCTTAGATCATATTTATGGTTAAGCTCACTAGCCTTCATTAACAACTCTCTTTCTTCTTCATCTAAATCTAGTAAATCTGCACTGGCAAGTTGTTCGTGAAAAAGCTCTTGGTACTGGAAAGCTAATCTTGAAAATTGTTCCATTTTTTCTTTCTGCTCTGCAGATAATTCTCTCTCTTCCTCGGCTGCTGGAGGCGTTGCCTCTTTGAAGACTCTCTCTTTTGCTGCAAGTTGCCCAGCTGATTGTTCTCCTGTGATAGACATATGTGTTCTAACCGTTTAATTCTGTGTATTTAGAGTATCTCTCTCCTTCGGATTATACCAGAAAATTTCAATTCCCACCTGGTCTAACAAAAAATATTGCTCTATCAAGCAACATTTTTCATGGTACGCCGTCGTGAATGTTATCGAAACTGAGGTTAGGGAGAATGGGGTGGAATTTTATCTTCCCGAACTTTGTTAAAACCCCTTCATCCACTTGAGTTCGTCTTTCCAATCTTCAAACACTTGGCGGTATCCGTGCTTTCGAAATGTCTTCTCAACTACGGTCAATAATTCTTTTTGGGTTTTTACATCGCCTTTTTCAAGAATATGAATCAATCGTCCCACAGTCTTTGTGCCTCCCCAGGGCCATTTTTTGATTGGATGTTTTTTAAGTTCCCACTCCAAATACTTATGATAAGGCCTCAGGCGTCCTTCAAGGGCAAAAATGGCCGAAAGAAAATAGTAAATCGATTCCACGGCCTCAAGTCGAGCAGCAAATTTACTTTTATCTCGATGACACTTAAAACTCCTAAACACACTGTTCAGATATCCTCCCAACGAGTTCACAACCACAAATTTAATTTTTGATTTTGGAATCTTTCCTTTTTCAGCTGCAATCTTTTTAATCTTTCCGTTGGTTTTGTCCACGAGTACTTTTGCCTGAAAAAAGTCATATCTGTCCCAAGCCTCAGGGCTACCCCAAGCGGCATACCTATCAAAAGCAGATAGGCTATAAACGACAGGGTCAATCCCTTTCACATCATAACGGCCATATTCACGTTCACATTTTTTCACGCAGCTGTTTTTTACAACCAGATTCACGTCGTAATCAGAAGCCTTGGTGATGAGCCCCTTGCCTCTTGAACCACCCAGAATAAGCCCTAGTACGTTAGGATCTTTTTTTGCTTGTTTAACAAGCTCTTGAAATAAATTATCAATCTTTTTCATAATTCCTACAGGGGTAGATTTGGTTTATTGATCTGATCAACAACTTATTAGCTTTTTTCAGTATCAGTATCAATAGAATATCTACGTCTCATGACAGGCTTACCTTGACCAAGAGCTTTATCGACCGTATCACCAACCCCGGCACTTTCGTTTACTTGAAAGGCAGCCAAAGCGTCAGAAGCATTCATGACCTCTGTGTTTCGTTCAAAGTAAGTTGTCTTATCTACTACGGTATTATCTGGATTCTCGATTAGTGCTTCTGGATTTGCGTCTCTCACTCTAGTAAGTTGATCAATCAATGTTTCAGCTTGCTCGCTAGTGATTACACCTTCTTCCGCTCTTTTCCTGTAGTGTGCTGCATACCGATCTAGTGTTACTGGTAGATATATTCGTATGCCCTCAGCTGATGGATCTAGTCTTAAAGCCTCTTCGGTAGCGATAGAATCAACATTTAGAGCACCACCAGATACTATTCCACCCCCTTGTTCAATAATCTTTCGTACGGCCTCTTGAACCGCTGACTTAACTTCTTCACTTGTTGTCCTCCAGCTACCGCTGATTCCAAACCAATATCTTTCACCTTCTTGTAATGGTTTCTTGGCTTCAAGACCACGAAAAATATCTTCAATAGTAACAAGTGATAATGGGTCTGTTCTTTCTTCTTCAACGGACATATATTTAATTGCTATATTATTTTTTCAATCCTACCACAAATCGATTCATAATCAACCTTATCAAAGTCAGTAGTATCAACTTCAATTAACACACCTGACAAATCTAGCGGAGAGAATCTGTTCTCATCAGAATAGTCGCCTGACTGTAATGTTGCCTTGGCCTTTTCTAGGTATTGTTCATCGCCGTGGCTAGGATGACGCTGACCAGATTCAAGACGCTTGATGAATCTTTCAACCAGAACCTTTGGCTCAGCGTGAAGATAAACTTGTACCAAGTCCGCTTTGGCTTCTTGGGCTATATTGATCAAACGTTGTACTTGTTTCTCGTCAGTAAAATCGCTTTCAATGATACAAGATTGGTCTTTGTCCAACGCTTTATTCAGTCCCTCGAATAAATCGTCATAGCTTTCTGCAATTAATCGACCAGACTCACCTTTATCAAACCGTTTCTCTTTGTAATAATCCAAAGAAAAAACTAGCCAACCAAGCAGTTCTGACAATTTGTTTGCCACACTTGTCTTCCCAGTGCACCAAGCACCTGATATTACGACGATCTTCATACAATCTTCTTAAGCTCATCAACAATCTTGTCCTTCAAGCCTATTTTGATAATCAGCATAGCAATCGCCACACTCCGATCGATTTCTTTTTGTCTTTGAATTGCTACATAGTACTGATAACTATCTAGAGTGTCTGATGCTTTAACGATTAATGCCTCGTCACCGACCTGGGCACAGCGATCAACATAGTCTTTCTGTCTTTCTTTCTGATCTTTAATATCAAGATTCTTGGTGTTGGCTTTTACAATATCAAGAACTTTTTGGCCGAACTCATCTCGAATCATTTCTTCTGAGCAACTGGTCCACTCAAGCATGTCGTGTAGAAGTCCACCGATAACAACATCGTCTGAGTAATCATTGTTAAATAGATACATGCCAACTCGTAGAGAATGCATCATCTGTGGTTTCTCACGTTCTGTAGAAATAGACACATGTTCACAGAGCATTTTCATCGCTCGCTCAAAATTAATTTGTAATTGTTGATTTTTTAGATTCATACCCTCCGATTATACCAGAAAACCTCAATTCCCACCTGGGTAAACCAGGCAACAGCCTCACAAAGTGAGGCAACTGCCTGGTGAACAAAAAACACCGCTCTGTGAAGCGATATTTTGTTGACTAAAATTATGCTACGGATTGTGGAAATGGATTCAGGGCCATGGGTTTATGAATAAACAACAAGATGTTTATGTTCACTTATATCTGTCATTGGTATTCCCGCCTCTTCTCCTAATTTTTGTATTTTAATATTACGAGCATTGCTTTCACGAATAAAAAATATCTCTGCATCATATTTATCTTCAACAAAATTCTTCTTTCGATAAGCTAAATTCATTTCGTCATTTGGGAAAGGTTTGCCGTCAGGCTCCCTGTCCAACCAGTCAGGAATCTTATAATCATCTGTAACAAAGATAATAAAATCAAAATCAGAAAATAAACTACCTCTAAACCCAGGTGGCTCATATTTTCCAAAAAAACCTTTTATCGAAGACCCAATTAAGACAATCTTTTGTACACCTTTGTCAGACAAAAGCTTGTTCTTAATTTTTATAATAGCTAAATTCCTAAGTCTCAATTGTTCTTCTTTGTCAAAAGGTGTCCTCTTTGGTCTGCTTTGCATGTGGTGTTCCATAGTAGAAAAAGATTAAAGAATATATATTTCTACAACATCATCCAATTGATAGTATATGACAATTTCTCTGTTGGCCATTTTTCCCAGTCTTTAAATAACTTTTTTGGGACGAGTTTTTTGCTGATTGCTTCTTTCTCTAGTTTTTTTGACAACCCACCAATAATCTGATCGCAACGAGTAGTCTTTACGTTATTCAAAGCCTGATCAATCACGGCTTGAAGCTTCGTATCCATGACACCAGGATACAAATCCTTGGCATTAAAAAACTGATTCTCCTTTAGCTTATAAATAAGCATAATGATCTTCAAAGCCTTGATTCGTTGATTAACAACATCAACCTTATTCCCTCGAAGTTGATTTCTCTTAATTCTATGTTGGCTTTGTAAAAGCAGATAAAAGGCGAACAACATTTTTTCCTTAAGAACCTTTTGCGGATATTTTTGGTGTCTGTTTACTAATGCAGGAAAACGATTTTCTGGATCATGAATTACTTTTGCTTCATGCAAAATGGATAAAAGCATGTCGTTATTCCAAATCTTTTCTGGCTCAAGCTCTTCCAAAGAGAATGGAAAATTTAACTCCACGGAGGTTGTATTCAAAAGTCTGTTTCTAACCGCATAAATTCTTTCCCTATTTTTGTTCTTAACAGCTAGTGGCATCAATAAAAGAATGTCGATATCGCTTCCCCTGACATCGTTGCCTGAAACAGCAGAGCCATAAAAAAGAATCAGGCTATTTTTTCTAAGAAAAGGTAAACCCTGAAGTAAGTCAGGTAAAATTTGATTTTGTAGATAATCTAAAACCATATTTATTTTCGTCTCAAGAGGATAACATTTTCGTTGCTAGCCTTTGTAAGTTTTTTAATTTTATCTCTTTCAAACCAGTCAATGAACTCAAACTTTCCATTTTGCTTTATCAGCCCGAGTAACTCTTGTGGAAAGATCATTTTGGTTGTTGTGCGTTCATTCAGCGTCTTGATCTGACCATGATCATCAACTTGCATTTCCATACGTTCGTCGAGCAACTGATTCAAATAATCCTGAACACTGATCGAATAACTTGTCTTTACCTTAATCCCGTCTTGCTTCATTGTCCAAGATTGTGGTTTGAACAAATTATCTGACCAGTCTAAACGAAAGTTTTCAATCAAATACAATCCACCTTTATTCAACGACCTGGCTAGCGAATCAAGATGTGGCAATAAATCACAATAACTAATCGTGCCCATCATATTAAATGCAAAATCCACTTTCTGAGGCAGTATAAATTTATTCATGTCAGCTTTTACAGTCTTAATCCTCTGATCCTGTTCACGTAAATACCTCAACATCTGTGAGCTATTATCTAGACCGATCGCATCATATCCTCGCTCAGCCAGTTCCCTAAGCTGTAAGCTCGGACCACAACCAATATCTAGAACTTTATTAACTTTGGTCCTGCTGTATTTCTCTATGTATTTTTCGAACAAGTCGCATTGCTTTTTCGAATTAACAAAACCAAAAGCGATCTCGTAATACAATGGTTCTTTGTAAGCTGTTGCTGGCATATTTATTTTTTCTTCTTAAAAATCGCCATGGATAAAAGATTGTAGTACTTCCCTTTAAAATAGACCTCGTCTTTCATTTCACCTTCGATAACAAACCCAAGCTTTTTATACAAATTAATTGCCGGAAGGTTATTCTTAATCACTCCCAAATTGATTTTGTGCAGCTTTAATTCTTTAAACCCATAATCAATCAGCCACTTCATTGCAACTTTACCGATTCCTTTTCCGCGATATTTGTCCTCCCCAATGGCGATAAACAGGTCGGCATTCTTGTTGGTTTTATCAATATTCGACAAGCCCATAAAACCGATCGGCGTTTTATTGTTACAAATGGTGAAAAACTTTTTGTCCTTAGCTTTTTGGTAATTAGCAAACCATTCTTGCTGTTTTTTCAAAGTCGTTTTTTTACCCAACTCATCGCCAATATATTTATTGACTTTGGGATTACTCAACCACTTAACACGATAAGGGATATCTTTTGATAAATGTCTTCTGATTTTGATCATACTCCCATGATTATACCAAACTGACCCTAATGTACCAGTCCAACACAAAACCGCCTGGGTACACGTCGAACGTGTCAAGTAGGCGGTTGGTTCTTTTAATTATCTTACGCCTGCTGTGGGAATGGATTCAGGGCCAAAAGCCGCTCAGCCTCTTCGGGTGACAAAATCTGTTTTTCTTCCAACAGTTTAACCAATTCTGTAAATTGAATATCTTTGTTTGTTGTTTGTTCTTCTGCCATACAATGTGATCATAACATATCGAACCGGCTGGTCAAATCTTTGACCGTACTTCAATCTCAGGAATATTTTTAAATTTCTCCGGGTCTTTGGTGATCAAAGGAATTCGATACTCTAGCGCCGTGGCCGCGACCAGCAAATCCGTCAAATCTATTTCTGATGTATTTTCAAAGAAGGCTACTTTACGAGCAATTGTTGAATCAATCTCGATGGTGCGTGCCAGAAACAACACGTCTTCGATGCACCTTTGTTTTTCACTATCAGTTCCAGCTAATCTTAACAGCTCGGCCTCAGTGATTACTGAGATAACAAACTCAACATCATCCGGCGTGTTTAATAAAACACCATTGTTCAGATGCTCAAGGATTATGTCTGTAGCCAGTAAGACAGTCATGCTTTTTTGTTAGATATTTTCTTAAAAGCGCCAGCTGTTCTGATCAAATACTTTTTCCGACGATCAGCACACTGGCGATCAAATCGGTCAAAAGAAAAAAGGTCGGCAACATTGTTTGGTGCTGGCTGTGGCTTGCTTTGTTTCTTTTCCAGCTCCTGAACTCGCTTGTCCAATTGTTTAA
>JBDRNK010000017.1:0-6461 GCA_043811105.1 Candidatus Uhrbacteria bacterium | reverse complement strand
AATGTCTGGTTCGAACTCAAGACCTGACCCTTTTATTGCGCTTTTATTGCGGAAAATCAGACCCTGGAGCCGATATTGACAGAATGACTATTCTGTGTTACATTTCTCAGTCCCAAAGATAACCAAACCTTTACTCCGGAGGATAATTGTCTATTTTGTTTAACGAGGATGAGATCGCTTGCCTATTCGATTCAGGTCAAGACTTTGATCCACTTTCTTTGCTTGATGAAGCTCGCCGTCGTGGCCAGCCGGAAGAAATCAAGCTCAATGGAGTGTATTTCGGAGGAGACCGAATCAACGCCGGTCGTTTGGTCTTCATTCAGCGTGGTCTTGTGCTCTTCGTGGGCGATGGAATGCATTCAGGGGACCGAGTTCCGGAGTTCCAGGTCTTTTCCGGAATTGCCCGATACAGTGGCAGTCCACACTTCTGCTTGTTCATCGAACGATTTCGTTCCGGTACGCACATGATGAGTCTCAGCGTCGCAATGGATCAGGTCGGTGATCGGCCACGTACTCAACATCTACGGGGACTAGCTGGTTACCTCGATCTCAAGATGGGCCAGTACGGGGACATCTACCACTTCGTCGGATTTGAGGAAGCCATCTGGAGAAAGATCATCCAGAAACTCGATGAATACCTCATCCCCCACTGAACAACATTCCACCTTGCTTTCGCGGACTGACCCTCAGTCCTTACGATCGTCGGTGGGTCTACCCTCCATAGTTCTGCATCTTGCGGGACTACGGAGGGTTTTTCTTTTTGGAAACACAAATCCCCGAGCGGGAACTTGGAGATTTTAGATGGGGCTCGCCTGCCGGCCGACTTGTCCTCCGAAGCTCGAAGAGCGAAGGGGGAAGCCTCGGCGAAGGATGTTAGCGAAGGTTGGTGGAGGAAGATAGAACAATATTCCATTTAACATTACGGCTGGAAAAGTTCCTCGGGAATATAATTGACCGCGGAAACATCTGAAAACTGCAAGGCCGTTGCTTCAATCTGTTTCCACAAAATATTTACTCGGCAAGATCCACCGCTGGTCTGATTCAAAGGATCACTAAACTCAAGGGTTAATTGTCCATCGACTAAGTTGGCTCCTTGGAGTTCAAACCCTTGAAGAGGAAATTCGGTTGTGATTCCTTGATTGATTTCTGCGTCAGTTAATTCGCCAAGTAATAGTAGACGGATCGCATCTTGAATTGGCGTTGGTGATGCTGGTATCGATCGGCTAACCGCGACCAATCCTTGTTCAGAACAAAGTAAGTTTTTTTGATCATCATAATCCAGTTCAGGATGATAATAATAAAGTTTTATTTCTGGTTGTTGTCGATCAAAAACGATTGGAACGCGTCGCTGATCATCAAACTCAGGTAAACCCGACGGGTTATCTTTTTGAAAAACCAACTCGCCAGTATCAGTGGTTGATGGTGAAAAAGACAAGGTGGCAACAAAAGGGACAAACTCCGATGTCATCCAATCATCCTGGGCTTGGGCCAGGGCCACCCCTAATTCTTGACCATTTTGATCATAAAGTCGGATCGGGAAAGAGGCTTCAAAAAACCAGCTTCCGCGAGCTACGCCAGAAATGGATAGTGGACTGTTGATGGTTTCTCCGGGCTGAGGAGAGGTGATGCGAATCAAGTCATCCAGGACGATTGGTTCTGGAATCGGTTCCTGGTCAATTAAAACAACATAAAATGCCCCGGCCACAGCCAGTGCAATAATAATTGATCCAATGATCCATAACCACAAAGTTTTTCGAAAAGACATATTATTTTATGTTCAAGATAAATCTTTAATACCCTCAAATCCTATCACAAGATCAGGAAAACAAAAAACCACCAGCAACATGTGGTGATTTTCAAACTTGTTGTCTACGAGCTCAATCCAACTTTTTGTTCAACCAAAACAAGTCGTTCTTCAAGTCGTTCATTTTTGCTTCGCATAGATACCAATTCAAGATCAAGACTTTTGTGCTGTTTAGCTAGTCCATCGATTCCAGTCATGATTTCTTGTTTAGTTTCGTCTAAATCTTTTTTTCGAGCAAAAGTTTTTTGTTCTTCTTGAATGTTAAGAGTAGTTACAGCAACCTCATCCAAACGATTATCTATTCCACTAATTTGATTTGATAGACGTTTATCGATCCCTCCTACTTGATCAGACAGACGTTTGTCCATTCCCTGCATTTGATCAGTCACTCCATCGATACGCTTGTCGATTCCTCCAACCTCTTCGATCACCTTATCCAAACGCTCGTCGATATTCTCGACTTTAGACAAAATTTTATTTAAAACCTCTTGCTGTTCCATACATTTGGATTATATTAGAAGCACCCAAAAACACAAATTCCCTTGGCCCGTTCGCTCCGTGAATCTACAGGCCGAGCTCGGTGGTGATTTTATTCTAATTATGCTCGCTGTGCCTCTAAATTGACAATCCGCTCTTCAAGACGTTCATACTTGCTTCGAAGAGCAACTAGCTCTAAATCAAGAGTTTCATGAAGTTTTACAAAACGATCAAAATCACTCGTGATTCGGCTTTCGGTTTGTTTTAAATCTTCCTTGGTTACAAAATCATCAAGTCGTCCATCAATATCAATAACCTTGGTGATAATTTTATCACCATCTTCCTTCGTCATCATGTGTTCGTGAAGAAAGTCTAAAACATCATTTGTTGTCGTTTCGTTTTCCATACATTTGGATTATATCAAAAACTCGTTAAAACACAAATCCCTGAGGACGTCAAAACTCTAATTCTCTAAACAAATGTCTCTCAAGCTATCAGGCAGAATTTCTTCCTCAATCATCTTTTTTGTTTTTTGCTCTACTGTCATGAAATAGGGCTTCTCTTGGAAGTGTTTATTTAGTAGTTCAAAATTTTCAATTAATGAAAAATCCCAAATACTGTCTTTTTGAACCTGACCTGTAGAAATAAACTGTTTAGCCTCATGAAGATCTTCATCTTTCTCAAGGTTAATTACCTCGATCTTACAACCCGAAAGGTTCAGAGCGGTTGTTCGATGAGTACCATCAAGCATAAAATACTCTGCGGTGGGGTTACTCTTTTCAAACTTGTTAAATATTTGAAGGATAACCTCACCAAGATGTTTAACGACAATATCTTTTTTAATGACCGGAACAAGCGGCACATTTTCTTCTGCCTTGCATTTCTGAAAATATTCACAAAGAACATTATCACTATATACTGGATAATCATTCAGGGTGATAATTTGATTAGGTTTAAGACTTATCTTTTTCATACCCTCAAATCCTATCACAGATTAGTGAAATCAAAAACCACCACGTCGTTCACGAACGACGTGGCAGGCCGTCATCCAGGCTTTCTTTTATTCTTTTCATTAACGGTACTGAGACTGAACCGCTTTTCTTTACCGAGGATTCTCTTTTTCTTGCTGCCTTCTCCGAAATAAAGGCCTCATAATATACTAGTCTGTACGGTCTTCTTGGTCGGCTAGAAGCAACCTCACCGTTATTGTGTTGAGTCAATCTTCGATCTAAATCATTTGTTGAACCCTTATAAAAGTATTTTGGTTCAGGGATACTTTGAAGAATATAGAAATACCACATAGTAAATTTAGTATAACATGCAAACAAAAGAACGCCTTTATGACGCTTTTTTGTTATCACGTTGGCACGACCATGATTGACCCGCTACGTTGTGCGTGGCAGGCCACGGGACAGTCATTCGAGAATGACGTCCCACGTCGGTCGCGACCGACGTGGCAGGGGCGGAAGGGATCGAACCTTCGATAGAGGTTTTGGAGACCCCTGTGATACCACTTCACCACGCCCCTATTTTAATCCAAGTCGTTTCATTAATCCATAGTAACTTGACCCGAATTTTTTCAATTGTTTCTCTCTTTGTTTTGCATGTTCATTATCTGAATATGCTTCAAAATAAATAATTTTCCATGGCATCTTGCGTTTTGTGTAATATACCTTACCAGAATTATGTTCAGCAAGACGTCGATCTAAATCCGTTGTTATTCCAATGTAAAAGGTTTTGTCTCGCGAGAGGGGGGATCACCACGCCCCTATATTTAATTTTGTGAACCGATGATACCATTTTACCATCT
Organism: Candidatus Uhrbacteria bacterium; assembly: GCA_043811105.1. Taxonomy (GTDB): domain Bacteria; phylum Patescibacteriota; class Patescibacteriia; order UBA9934; family CAZDDW01; genus CAZDDW01. The sequence goes on along the minus strand of JBDRNK010000017.1, from coordinate 2,370 downwards.
TTTTGTAAATACGGCAGGGTGTGATAGGATGGTCTAGTATGAGAAGTAAAATAATTTTACTAATAATTGTCTTGGTGTTAGTGGTTGCTGCCTTAATATATTTTGTGCCATCAGATACACCAGATGGATTTACTAAATATACAAACGAAGAGTTTGGATTCTCTTTTGAGTATCTTGAAGATTGGGAACTAGTTGAGTATGGTGGAGATAAGTATGGAAGAATTGTTTCGCTACAATCCCCAGAAATGAAGGAAGGACTTGAAAACGGAACAATATTTCCTGGTTATCCTTACGATTTCAAAGTTTCGTATTGGTCTGATATCAATAATTCTGAGGCCCAGGCAGGTGCGGGCCAGGATTCAAGATTTGATTATGAGAGTCTTGAGGAATTTCTCAATGATGACTCAACAACCAAGCTGGTTAATAAAAGTGGTGAAACAAAAATTTCAGGAATTTCTGCATATGAAGTGATTGTTGGTGGTTATGGATCGGAGGATGCTGTAATGTTTGAATCAAACGGTTTATACAGATTAACCTACAGCAACAGGGCTGAAAGTGCACAGTTGTTAGAATCATTTAAGATAACCGAATAAGAAATATAAAACCACCGACCAGTTCGCCCCGTAGATTCACGGAACGAACGGGCCAAGGTGGTTTTTGTTTTGCCTTAATTTGCGAATTATTACTCAAAACCTGTCTGTCCTCAGACTCGGTAGATTTTCTGGCGTATATTACGTATTTGTTCATATATTTAGCTAATCTTAGCCCACAAGCATTGACAAAAGGCTATTTTTATGCTATACTAATTTCTTAAGATCTTGGAATGACAACCATGTTTCAACCGGAGGGAAAGCCGTGAAAACCATTCGTATCAGGACCTTGGACGAAAAGGGAGTACTTGTAGACACCGAGGACGTCGAAGACGGCGATGTACCGGAGCTCGAGTTCCTGGAACTCATGCATCTCCAACCCGGACGTTACTGTGCTGACCCTCGTGGTTATGTTCAGGAAGTGACCGATCAGGATGACGTCAGACTGATCGTCGTCAAGGAGGCCTGAACCCTCTACTACCGCCCCACCCACCAGATCCACAACAGGATCGTCTCTCGGGTACGGGCGGTCTTGTTTTTTAATAACCAAAAGGGCGGTCCTGTCACGTCGTTCGCGAACGACGTGACCTGGATACCCAACAGTGGTTTTTGTTTTCCTGATCTTGTGATAGGATTTGAGGGTATGAGACGAATACCGTTTCCAAAAGACCAAATAGATCAATACATAGAGGAGTGTGCCCGCACCTCTTGTTTTATTTGTGATATTGTTGAGGGTAAGGATATTCGAAAAAAGCACCATATCATTTTTGAAGACGATCAGACGATTGTATTTCTATCCAACAAACCAACTCAATATGGTCATGTCTTGGTTTGTCCAAAGAAGCATGTTGAGCAATTGGCCTCAGACCTAAACGAAGCTGATTATCTGGAACTACAAACAGTTGCACATCGAACAAATAGAGTTGTTTCTAAGGTGGTGGAACATGAGCGACTCTACATCGCATCTTTTGGAAGCCAACAAATGAACAGCCATATTCATTTTCATGTTGTACCGATTCCACCAGGCACTCCAATCCGTGAACAACAAATGGCATCAATGATGCCTGAGTTAGTAGGTTATCTCGAATTAGAAGAATCTGAATGGAAAGAATTGACTAATAAGCTAAGACAAGAGTTCTAACTTCCTCTAACAAATAAAAAAACGCGCACGAAGTTAATCGTGCGCAGTGTTGTCATCCCGACTTGCTTTCCAGATCTGGTTCAGTTCGGCCCGCACCTCGCGTTCGCAGGCGCAGTTGGTCTGATACAGATCACCATCAGTTTCCAGGATGTAGTAGAAGCACGGCAGTGGATGTCGGATTTCCTCGATTTTTCCAATCCTATGAAAACCGTTCATGGTTTCCAGATTGTAAACAGCTTCTGGCTGAAGTTCATATCGCATCCACCGGTCAACGACCAAGCCAACAAGCATAAGCAGGACAGCGATGACTACCAGCGCCACAAAAGCGTTTTTGATCACATTCTCAGTTCGCTTCTTCATTTTCCCTCCATTTCCTTTTTTTCAGGAAGAAATCATATTAACTCAAATATTCGAATTTGTCAATACCAGCATTATTAGGACAAAAAAAGACCCTACATCTAGAACAGGTGTAGGGTTTTGTATTACGGGATTGTTGCTGGATGCCAGCTACAGCGTATGCTGGAGCCATGTCTTGAATAATACTGCACTTTCAAGACCCCAACCAGAACAAACTGATCAGGCCTGCCCTTTGGCCAGTATCCAAGACTGAAACGACCTGGACGAGTAAACCGGGAACGC
>JBDRNK010000016.1:0-19372 GCA_043811105.1 Candidatus Uhrbacteria bacterium | reverse complement strand
CCCAACCTTAAAGGTTGGGAAAAGACAGACAAGAACTGGGAGGTTTTTATAACAAAATGACAGGCTTACGCCTGTCGATCCCACACGAACCAGCTAAAGCTGGTTGGAGTTATTTCTTCACCACATTCTCAACTGCGGCCCAAGAGCTTGGGGTACTTTTTGGCACTAATACAATAGCTTCATCACCGGGTTCACCTTTAAAGAAAGTTACTGAAGCGGTAATCACTCTCCATTGCTGATCATCTTCTCCCAAAACCACAAACCCGCTGGTTGCTGTATCAAAAGCAAGCTTCCCTGTTTCTCGTCGTCGTTCAATCGGCCCGATCTGTTTGAAAACATAAGCTCCATCCTCTTTTATAACCAGCTTGAGAATATCGCCTTCAACCAGCAATGATTTTGAAGCATAGTTGGCGGGCACAGCATAATTCTTGCCATCAGAACCAACCATATTTTGTCCATCAAAAACACCCTCAACAATCTTCTGGGCTCCGGAAGCGTTCAGGGCTTTATTCAATCCTTGTTTACTAGTTATCAAATTTGATAATTGATGACGACCTTCTTCAACTGAACCGCCTTCAAGTAATTGAATAAGATTACCAATCGTATCATGAACTTGACGCAAGATTTGTTTTGATAACTCAACACGAGGGTCAAGACCCCCACCACCGTTTTCTAAATCGTCAAAGTCAGGCTCAGGTTCAAAACCATCAAGCTCCTCCTCATCGTAAAACATAACCTTTTTATTTTTATTTTCTTTTATTTCTGTGGATATATTATATCACAGCAATACCAAGATTTCTAGAAACAAGCAATATCTCTCATCACCCAAGCTGAGTCCGTTCCATAATTTCAGCTTCAACAATCGACTTATCTCGACCAAACTTAAGGCGAGAAAGCTGTTTAACCGCATCAGCAAGTTTCGGGTCACCGGTATCAGTCCAAGGTCCTTTCAATGTAAATGGCTTTTGTGTAGAATTATCCACAATCATTTTCACGTACCATGTATGTTTATCAGCATTAACCAAATCATACCCTGAAAAAACCGGTGCATATTCTTTTGCCAACACCTCCGTATCTTCAACACCAATTCGACAAACTAGCATAGTTCCAACGTTTCCAAGAACCGCATCACGCACTTCGGTTTTTCCACCCTTGCTGATCAATTGTCCGAGATATTGGTGAGCCATGATCAAATCCAAACGATACTTTCGAGCTTCTGACAAAATTGTAGCAATCGATTCGGTCACATAATTCTGGAACTCATCAATGTACAGATAAAAATCTTTACGCTCTTCTTCAGGCATATCAGCTCGTCCCATAGCTGCCATTTGTAACTTGGACACAATAATCAAACCAAGTAAGCTAGAATTAACTTCACCGGTTTTACCTTTGGACAAATTAACTATTAAAATCTTCTGATTATCCATAACATCGCGGAAATCAAAAGCTGAGTGTGATTGTCCGATAATATTGCGCATCATCTCATTACCGACAAAACGACCTACTTTGGAGATCAAATAACCCATCGTTTCTGATTTGTGAAAGTCTGAAGTTTTAGCCATTTCTTTTTCCCAAAAAGCCCGAACAACCGGATCTTTAACTTTTTTTACCCATGAATCAACAAACCCTTGGTCAGAAAACATTCGCGGAATTTCGGCTATCGTCCCTGGGTTTTCCTGATCGGCCATCAAGGTTAACATAACATTTCGCATCTGGTGTTCAAACAATGGGCCAATCATTTCTGGTGGGAACAAAGAATAGAATATGGCGATCATTTCCTGGACAGCAAAATCCATTTGATCTGGTGTCTTGGCCTCAAGCATATTCAAACCAACCGGACGATCAAGGTCGCCAGGAGCAAATACGACAACATCATCGATCCGTTCTTTTGGAATATTACCTAAAATAGATTCTGCTAAATCACCATGAGGATCAATCACACAAACCCCTTCCCCGTTCTGAATATCCTGCAAAATCAAATTACGCATAAAAACGGATTTACCGGAGCCTGATTTACCAATCAAGTACATATGGCGCTGTCGATCTGCACGCTTCATATGCACTTTTGTCTTAACTCCACGATACTCATTAATACCTAGGTATAGCCCTTCTTTAGGTGTTGTTGTTGGCGCAGGGGCTCGACGTGCTGATAACCAAAGAATGTTTGGGGTTTCTGTGGTTGGTAAAGGCAGATGCCATAGACTAGCCATTTCCTCAGCATTAACCACAATTTTATACTTCTGATCAAAGTGCCGATAGATGAAATCGCGAACCAATCGATTTTTAGATCGCGGAACAACCTTTTTAAAACTATTTCCAAACTGATAAATATTATATTGAGCAAAAGACGAAATTACATTATTCAAAGTCTGTTTAGCGTGTTCATCAGTTGATGAACTCACAACAATTCGCAGGTTGGCGCTTAATCCGGCCTTTGACGCTTTTTCTTCAATACCTTTAACCGCCTCTTCTTCTAAAGGTGAGATGCGGTAAGACTCATCCGACTTTTTTTCCTCTTTCTTATCTGGAATAGTTAAATCTCTCAGTAGATTTGAACTTTTTTTCTTTCCTTTAACCGCATCTTCCATTTTCATTCCCTGTTGCATGTCTCGAGCGATCTTCAATCCGTGTTTACGCCAAAAAGGTCGAGCAGATCTAACAACATACTGAATAGCCACTCCGCAATCTTCCGGAATTTTAGACAAAGTATTGGTTACAGCATCCAATGGATCCTCTTCCATTTTTTTGTAAGTTTTAATTGGAAAACCGTAAGGCCGCTTAAAAATCAGATAACTGCCTAAAATCGTTCCGGTCGGAGAAAACATATTAAAATCTTCTTGTTCTTCAATATGTGCATCTGAATATCGAGCCAATAACTGTTCTTCGACAAAATCCTTCATCACTCTTGGTACGGAAAAGAAAAACTTAATCAGACCTTCATGAACCACAATCTCAAAAGTCAAAGCATCATCTCGCCCAATTATCCAACGCCAAAAGCCTTTTTGCGATGATTGTCCGCCAATTGCTGAAAAAAGACTTTCAGCATTATCAATCTGCTCTTGAATGTCTTGAGCAGATCGCTTTTTTGTATCTTCTTCACTGCGAAATTTAGGTAGGGTTATTTGAATGACTACTCTTTCAAAAGAAGCGCCATGAGCTTTTGTGCGTCGTCGCATCCAAGCCCGAAAACCATAAATACCACCAATAATCAAAAAAACCAAAACAACGCCGGCAATTGCTAACGGTATTAAAGGTTCAGCCTGAGTTAGCGTATCTGAAGGCAAAACATAACTCGAGCTTTCTTTTAATCCAAATTGTGCTTGTAGTAGTAACATGCTACTCAATTTCCCCTGCCTGCTTTTTCTTTTCTTCTTCAGCCAGCAAAAGGATTTGATCTGTTTTTATTTTTGCTTCTTGTTCTAAAAAGAATTTATTTACACCTGGAATCATTTTTAACCAATCTTTAATCCAACCAACAATCTTTCGTCCCTTAACTTTGGTTGAATATAACATTTGTTTGATCAAGCCAGCGGTTTCTTCTCCTTTGATTTTGAATTCTTTTTGTTTATTTGGGGGCAATTGAAAATAAAGATCTTCAAGATCATCAGATAATATACTTTCCAACTCTTGAGTAATCTCATCTTTTTCAGGTGCGACTTCTGCAATTGGCTGTTGAACAGACACGCCAAGCGGAGCTTGTTCAACCGCTTGCTTCATGGCGTCTTCAGCTTGAGCCTGTTCACTTATTTCTTTATTTTTTTCCCAGGCGGAGCCTGGCCCGGTTTCGCCGGGTTTATTTTCTTCTTTCTCCCCAATATCAATTTCAGGCTGTTGAACAACCTCCTTTTTCTCAGCAAGTTTTTTTACAGGTTCTGGCATATGTGTTTATGATACCACAGATTGTTAGCAAAATATCACCATTGTTATCTAACGATACCATTGCCAGCAATCATACGCTGTACTAACAATGATATTTTTTTACCAACAATTTTTTCTAATGCTTTTCGCGGAGCTTGCTTCCCTCAACTGAATCTTCAACAACAAAGCCGGCTTGTTCAATTTTTTCTCTTATCTGATCTGCTTTAGCAAAATCCTTTTGATCACGAGCTTTTTCCCTGGCTTCAAGCAACATTTTTACTTGAGTAGAAATCTTTACTGGTTTAGCTACATACTTTTCCAAGCCCAGACCAAGCACTTGATCAAACTTTAGCAAAGATGCGGCCCGATCTGCAGATTCTAATGCATCATCCTGAACCATTTCCCAAACCACGGCCAAAGCTCGTGGCATATCCAGATCATCATTTATTGCTTCTTGAAATTGCTTTCCATATTTCTTTGACCCTACACCAGGCTTATCCCAATCGCGAACAGCATCACGCAAATTATTCAAACCGTTCTGTGCCGCTTCCAATGACTTCCAAGTAAAATTGTGCTGACTGCGATAATGAGCTCCAAGAATAAAATAACGAAAAGCCAAGGGTTCGAATCCTTTCTTCTTAAAATCATCAAGAAGACAAAAATTTCCCAATGATTTAGACATCTTGTTCTCATCAATAACCAAAAACTCGCTATGTACCCACCAGTTGGCCTGCAACTTGTCGAATGCTCCAGATGACTGGGCAATCTCATTCTCATGATGAACGGCAATATGGTCAATTCCTCCGGTATGAATATCAAAAGGAATTCCCAGATATTTAACACTCATGGCTGAACATTCTAAATGCCAGCCAGGAAATCCAACCCCCCAAGGCGAATCCCATTCCATTTCACGCTGTTCGTCTTTTGGAGAAAACTTCCACAAAGCAAAATCTGTTGGATTTTTCTTTTGTCCAAGATCAACTCGAACTCCAGCCTTTTTATCCTTTGCTGATTGTCGCGACAGCTTTCCGTAATCCGGCAATTTCGAGGTGTCAAAATAAATTCCATCATCAGTGCGATAAGTAAATCCTTTTTCTTCAAGCTTATTTACAAGATCAATCTGATCAGGGATATGATCAGTTGCTCGCGGGTATTCGGCCGCTGGTAAAACATTTAAAGATTCAATATCTTGAAAAAACTTTGTTGTATAAAACCCGGCAATATCATAAGCCGACTTACCTTCCCGTCGCATGGCTATAATCATCTTATCCTCACCTTCATCTTCATCGCCGGTCAAATGTCCAACATCAGTAATATTCATCACCTGTTTAACCTTCAAACCATTATATTCAAGCGTGCGATGCAATATATCAGCCACAACATAAGCCATCATATTGCCAATGTGTGCAAACCAATAAACAGTCGGACCACAGGTATAAATACCGGCTTTGCCCTGATGAATAGGCTTAAAAACTTCTTTTTTGCGAGTTAAAGTGTTGTATAATTTGATTTCCATAATTGACTCTAGTTTATCATGACCAAGCTTAAACAACCAGTGCATAAGCTTGACAATGATTACAGATTCTGATATTCTTAATTCTTCGTCCTATACAACAAGGGGGTTCGCATGCGATTGAAAGATTTTGAAATTGAGGTTCGAAATGTTTTTGGAGGCTTTAACCGGATCGGTACCACAACCAGTGGTATTTTCCAAGCTGATGTAATTGTTTCCGGACGTACGGTAACAATTAAGTTGTGCAAAGTCGGATTTAATGTCTGGTCAGCTTGGGAGAATCGCCCCGGAAACAGCAGGATCTTCAATTTGATCGCTGACAAAACATCTGCAAACGAAGCTCTGACTGAACTGAAAACACTTCTTCAGTCAGGACAGTCAATAACGGCTGTGCGGAAAGGTTCCAACATGGCCTCGCATAATCAAAGGGGAATGCGTATCACATCGAACAAGTTGACCCTGACTTGGTTCAAACAGTTGGCTGAATCGGTTTTTGACGCGGTCATTGATGTTCATGAAATTGTTCGAGCCAATCTTCCCGCATTCCAGGCAAATGTGATGGTCAGCGGTCAAGTTGTTACCATCTGTCTGCAACGCATCGCTCCACGATCTTGGAACGCCTGGGTGCCAACCAAGATCATGTACAATACCGTTGTCAAAGATTGTGACGTCGGGCTTGTGGCTCTTGAAAAAATCAAGAACTTGATCGAAATACAGTTGGTTGGAGGAACACGCCCGATACAGCAGGTTGAGTCGGTCAAACCAACCATTCCGCCATGTTCCGGTGTTCAGATTGAACCCTTGACCAAAGCTCAGTGTCGTAATTTGGCAGAGCAGGTGTTCAATGTTCAGAATGTGATCGAAGTCGTTGGAAAGGAGAACGCTTTCCAAATCTTCGTGGTCATGTATGAACTTCTGACCATCGAATTGAGCGTTGGCTCTGACAATCGCTGGGTGGCCCATGAGCCAGTTAGCAACCGCTTTTCCTGGGCTGAGGTTGGTGAAACTTCACCGATCGGCGTACTCAAACAGCTGAAGAAAAAGTTGATGTCCTAAACGTAAAATGACCCTGCTCGTCTGAGCAGGGTCGATTTTTTATTATTTAGAATCTTCCTCTATCTGGGAGTTCCTGACCAGGGTTCATTTCTTCCCAATGTACACGCATACGCTCATGCATCTGATCCCGCTTCTCTTCCCAAGTTAAATCATCATTCTCCATAATATCGCTACCTATTTCTTGCATCTGCTCTAGCATTGGTGGCGGCATCATGTCAAGTGGAGGACCGAGCATACCGAGAAAACGTCCATTTTCCTGATCCAACTGCTCAATAATTTCCATTCGAATCTGAGGATCAAACATGGCATCCTTTAACTCTTTAACAGTCATATCTAACTCTTCAGCGGCCGTAGTTAACAACCGCTCTCGGCGTTCTTCCATTTCCTGATGACCAACCTCATCTAAACGACGACTCATCATCTTCAAATGATATCCGGCTCGTCCTTCAGGCTTACCTTGACTTAACTTACCTTCAAACATTTCAATCCCTTCTTTTATAGGGTGCAAGATGTGGCCCTCACTTACCTCGTCACTTTCGTATGCATACACACTGGTCCCGCCGACCAGCAACAACACGGCCAAGGATCCAATGGCCACAAATTTTAGTTTATAAGACATAGATTGTTTGGGTAATTCATTTGACAATTTGCACCACAAATCACATTTAAAGCGTTTATCAGCTTTATTCATACTGCGGATCTGTTTAAATTGTCTTTTTATATTAAACATAGTTATCTAACTATGAGCACTTTTAATTTATTAAGAGCTCGATGAGTCGCGACTTTTAGAGCGTTGTGAGATTTGCCCAAAATCTCAGCCATCTCTGTATATGTATACCCCTGAAGGTGCTTCATGGTTACAATTTGTTGTTCATGACTGGATAATTTATTCAAGGCGCTTTTGAGAATCTGGATCCCCACATTTCGTTCAATGGTTTCTCGTCCATCTTCACCAAGCAGTTCAAATTGAAACTGATCAATATCAATTGTTTCTTTCTTATCACGATAGTAATTAATTAAGTGATTACGACTAATTGCATACAGCCAAGCTGATTTGGATTGTTTAACATCATAACGATCAAACGCTTTCAGGGCTTTCATAAAAATCTCACTTGTCAGGTCTTCTGCTGTTTCCTGGTCTTTTACACGAAAAAATACGAATCTGTAGATTCGGTCTATATTAGCCTTATAAAATTTTGAAAATTCGCGTTTTTGGTTCGACATAAAGTCTTACCCTAAAGTATACACAGTAAATGTCAATTAGTTACAGCTCGCACCCGCCGTCGTCCCACTTCGCCCCGTCTGACTGGGCTTCGTGGGACTATGGCGGGTTGTTGGCCAGCCTTCGTAAAAGCTTCGGCTGGCCAACAAAAAAGAGCCAGGGTGGCTCTTATCTTTGAGTAAGAAGAAGAATGATGGCTTGCTTCAGATATTCTGCAGCCCGATCCCAGTCAATTGGATCAAGAGCGTTACCACTTGCACGAAGCTGACCTTGAGCACAAAAGCTGATCTGCGGATGCTCAGCCACGATCGGTGCAACCAGATCCATTGTTTCAGGACCGAGCCCGCCGGCGACCACAATTCCCAGATCATCTCTTTCTTCAGCGATCAACTTGACCATTGGCAGCAGAATCTCAGACTGCATTCCTTTACCACAACCCATACTCAGATCAAGCAGAACATAATCCAGAAATACGCGATACTTTTCCAAGGTTGCATGCAATTTTAAAGGATCGTTATCAACCTGTTCCAAAGACCGCGAATTAACTTGCAGGATGATCTGAATATCAGAATATTTTTGCCGATACTCGTACAATGCTCCGGCATCCGGCCAGATCATGTCTAACTGCAATGCCTTCATGTGCACCCCGCCCAAACGGGTGGCAACAACAAGGTTATTATAAACATCAATCCCGTCGTAGTCAGCGTAATGCAGCGTGTTAAAGGCCAGCGGGTGATCAATGAAAATCCCAGCGATCTGATCATGCCTTGGCCAAACATCGGTCCATTTGCTTGACAGACCGTTCAAAGTCTTGCGACTTATCATGATTCCAACACCAAGCATTCGTTTAACTTGTAAACACCCTGAAGCAACAAAGACGTCCATCATCTTCATCACTTGACTTCGATTAGCAAAATCCGTAATGCTGATATACGGTTTTGGCATGGTTCTCTCCTTAACTTAAAAGGGCTAAGATAAAAAGCTTAGCCCTAAACCATTCGTCTGTCAACCTATTACCTGTCTTTGTGCCGTAGGCCTGGTAAAAAAGCCATAGCTAAAATTGGTAAGACAACCCAGACACTTCGAGCTGTTTCAGAAACGAAAAATTGTTTTGTAAATTCAGTAAAAGTATTAATTGATTCATCCGGTAAAAAAGACAAAGTAACACTGGCTAACAATCCGGCTTGTAAAACAGAAAAGATAATCACTTGCCACCAAGATCCTTGGGTAGCATTTTCGCCAAGGGTTCGTAGCAAAGCACTTTGTGAAAGCAAAAAGAATAATAAGATAAATACTCCCAGGAAAGTGGTAATCTGAAAAGCAAAAGATTCATTTATATTGATTGTGGTCGTAAATTCATTTAAAAACGGTGCATAATTAACAATTGCCAAGGAAACATAAATCGATAAAATAATTATGATAATTCGATCACGACCAAGCGAAACACCATAAATTAAAGCAGCAATAATAAAAAAGAGGATAATAAACATATCCCAACTTGGTTGCGCCCAGTTGAACGATTGAATCATGTTATTCCACAATTCTGTAATATTTGCCTCCATGTGGATATATTATAACACAAGTAGGAAGTAGAAGGTAGAAAGTAGGAAGTGTTATATTCCCAAATCACTAAGCATCTCTTTTTGTTTCCGACTTAATTTCTTCGGAGTGATTACTTGCACTGTAACAATCTGGTCACCGCTGGCTATACCTTTTCCCCGAAGACGAAACTCGGTTCCGGCCTGAGTGCCGGCCGGAATCTTTAGATCAACCTGACCATCAACTGTTTTAACCTCTATTGTATCGCCCAAAGCCGCCTGAGCAAATCCAATCTCAGCTTTTGTTTTAATAGTATTTCCTTGGCGAACGAAATCTTTGCTTGGTTTGACATGGATACGAAGATACAGATCGCCTTCCGGACCGCCGTTTGGCCCGGCTTCACCTTCACCACGAAGTCGTATTGTTTGCCCATTGTCAATTCCCGTTGGAACGGAAACGGTTAGCGTTTTTTGTTTTTTTTCAACCTTAAGCCCATTACAGCCTGTACATTGTTTTTCCGGAATCTTGCCATCACCACCACATTGATCACAAACAGCCCGAGTACGCATATGTCCAAGAATTGTTCGCTGTACTCGCTCGATCATTCCGGAGCCCTGACAAGTATTGCATTCGTTCAAGCTTGTTCCTGGTTCAGCCCCTTGCCCGGCACAACGTTCGCACTTTATTGTTTTATGAAGTTTGATATCACGATCTGTTCCAAAAACAGCTTCCTCAAAAGTCAGTTCAAGATCAACTTGAATATCAGAGCCTCGTTGGGCTCGTGTTTTAGTTCGGCCACCAAAACCAAACATGTCTCCGAAAATATCTCCCAGATCTCCCAGATCTTGAAAACCCCCGGCACCTCCAAAACCTCCGCGACCCCCGAAACCCCCAGCTCCCCCATTTTCAAAAGCAGCTGATCCGAATTGGTCGTAAGTCTTGCGCTTTTCTTCATCCCCAAGAATTTGATAAGCCTCGTTCGCTTCTTTAAACTTGGCTTCGTCCCCATCAGCCTTGTCAGGATGATATTTGTGCGCTTGCTTACGAAAAGCCTTCTTCACATCATCTTGTGAAGCATTCCGTTCAACATCTAAAATTTTGTAATAGTCTTTGGACATGAATATAATTGACTATTTTGAATTGAGGTACGATCGGAGGCCGGCTAGCGAATTGACACCCTTACGGGTGTCGGTCCCACTTATTCCTTTCCGGCAGAGCCAGACCCAGCTTCGCCGGGCTTTTCCTCAAACTCAGCATCGACTGGCCCCTGCTGGTCAGTTTCTTGACCTTGTTCCTTGTCACTTGTACCTTGTTCCTTTCCTGCGGCCTGCTCTCCTTGATACATCTTCGCCCCAACTTTCTGTGCCGCATCAGTTAATTCATCAGCCGCCTTTTTAATTGCTTCGTGATCGTCAGAATCTTTTACCTTTTTCAAAACCTCCATCTTGTCTTCAACCTCTTTACGCTCTTCATCAGTAATTTTATCCCCAGCATCCTTAAGCATCTTCTCAGTAGTATACAACATTGTATCAGCCAGATTCTGATGTTCAATTCGTTCTTTGGCCTTGGAATCTTGATCAGCGTTGGCCTCAGCTTCTTTTTTCATCTTCTCAATTTCATCTTTAGAAACTCCGGTTGATCCGGTTATAGTAATATTCTGTGAAGTACCAGTTCCCTTGTCTGTTGCAGAAACGTTTACGATTCCATTAGCATCGATATCAAACTTAACCTCGATCTGTGGAACGCCACGCGGTGCTGGTGGAATTCCAGACAAAACGAAACGACCCAAGGTCTTATTATCACCAACCATTGAACGTTCACCTTGTAGCACATGAATCTCAACTGTGTTCTGGCTATCAGCGGCAGTTGAGAAAATCTGTGATTTCGAAGCCGGGATTGTGGTGTTGCGTTCAATCAGTTGAGTCATAACTCCACCAAGAGTTTCGATTCCCAACGAAAGCGGAGTTACATCAAGCAACAAAACATCTTTAACTTCGCCCTGTAAAACTCCGGCCTGAACCGCAGCACCAAGAGCGACCACTTCGTCTGGATTTACAGTCACATTTGGTTTCTTGCCAAAAAACTCTTCAACCTTCTTTTGTACCAAAGGCATGCGAGTCATACCGCCAACCATAATAATTTCTTCAATCTCTCCTGGCTTCATTTTGGCATCATCCAAAGCTTTCTGAACCGGTTTAAGCGTCTTATCTACCAAATCACCGACCAGCTCTTCCAGCTTGGCTCGAGTCATAGTTAAAACCAAATGCTTTGGACCAGCAGCATCAGAAGTGATAAACGGCTGATTGATTTCAGTCTGTTGTGCGGTTGACAGTTCGATCTTAGCCTTTTCAGCTGCCTCTTTAATTCGTTGCAATGACAACGGATCCTGAGCCAGGTCGATTCCTTGATCCTTTTTAAACTCATTCAAAATCCATTGAATAATCACTTGATCAAAATCATCTCCACCAAGATGAGTATCTCCAGTAGTAGATTTTACTTCAACCGTATCCTCAGTCACATCTAAAACTGAAACATCAAAGGTTCCACCACCAAGATCATAAACCACCACTTGCTGACCGACTTTTTTGTCAAAACCATAAGCCAAAGCCGCAGCTGTTGGCTCGTTAATTATCCGACGTACCTTTAAACCGGCAATCTCACCAGCATCTTTAGTTGCTTGTCGCTGTGCATCATCAAAATAAGCCGGCACAGTAATAATCACTTCTTCGATTTTTTCTCCTAAACGCTCTTCAGCATCAGCTTTCATTTTCTGCAAGAGCATGGCGGAAATCTCACGTGGCGTATATTCCTTATCAGACATTTTTACCTTAATCCCCTCACCGGCTTTAACAATGCCAAATGGCATCAACTCGATATCACGTTTCACTTCCGGATCATCAAAACGACGCCCGATCAAACGCTTGATCGAGAACAAAGTATTCTGCGGATTGGTTACAGACTGTCGTTTGGCCGGCAAACCAACCAATCGCTCGCCATTTTTGGTCACCGCAACAACAGAAGGTGTAGTTCGATTTCCCTCCTTGTTTTCCAGCACTTTTGGTTGACCTCCTTCGATCACGGCCATACAAGAGTTTGTGGTCCCAAGATCGATTCCTAGTATTTTTGGCATAGTTTTTTCTAGTTGTTAATTCAAATTATTATTTATTTTGAAAAATATCACGATACTTTTCATAATCATCTGTTTCTGAAACTGGATCAATTATCAACTCTTCACTGTCTTGATCCCAATATAAGGCAGTTGAAATAATTTCACTGCTAGGACCAACCCAGATTACAGCCTGCTCAAGTGGTATCTTTTCTACTAATCTTTCGGTCTTATTCGCTAAATCATAAATCCAAACTTCTTCATCGACATAATCACTGCTGTCGTTTGCATCGGTTAACTTGATTATTCCCATAGCCAGTTGTGATCCGTCTGGTGAAGGCAGGTCTAAAAGTGGTGTACCATTACTGAGAAAATTCGATAGGCCAGCTTCATCCAGCTCCATGATTTCAACTGAGTAGTCCAACATGTGAATAAGTAAATATGATGGTAAATACAGGCCACAACCACCACAACCCTGTGAAGCAAATAAATATATTTCTAAATAGTCGCCGTCCTGATAGGTCAAATCTGACAGTTCAAATCCTTCATCTCCTCCTTCGTTTTTACTAGGTTGGATCAAATCAACAAGCGACTGATCAAGTAATTTTTGATCCTGGTACCGTAAAAAACCGTTTTCATCTAACAAATAATCACCGACCCGACTTTCATGGGCAGACCACAGAATCATTTGGTCTACTTCTTTTTCAATTGGGTTCACAATAAGATATCCTGTTTCCTCATCCCAATGTACCGCTTCTTGGTAAAAATCCCCCCAACCATACCTTATATCGCGTACAGTCATTCCTCCAGGGATCGTCTGAAATAAAATTTCTTCTTGTGTTTTAAAATCATAGGCCCAAACTTCCTCACCTGTTATTTGACACGATTCCTGCAACAATTCGTCTACACCTTCATTATGGCTACAATCATAAACATAATTAGGCATAGCTATTTGAGAACGGTCAGGAGAAAACAGAGAAAAATTATTCATTGCTGCACTTAGAAATACTGGCAAATTTTCCTCGTCAAGTTTAACTATTTCAATCGAGTCAAGTGAACGGTCAATTCTTAAAAACCAATCCTGAAACCAAGTGCAACCACCACAACCAACAGCGGAGACCAGATAGATATCAAAAAATTCATCCTGTTCAAAAACAACCAAGGAAGCAAAATCTTTATCGGTATTATCAAACTGAGCGTCAACTCTGGGTTCGTATAATTCACTTAGCGGTTCTTCGAAAACTTTTTCTCCCTGATACCATAAATATGTTTTTGATAAATTTCCGTCTATTCTTTCGCTGTGCACATCAAAACCATATAGATAAAGATCGTGATCTTGTATCTCTGGTACGATCACCTCGTCCTCTACTTCTGATTCCATTCGAACAGGAATTTGGGATAACAAATGATTACTATTACTAGATACCGGTTCGATTTCGTCTTGATTATTTTTTATATCCAACTTAACAAAAAACAAAAAAGCAGTCACAACTCCCAGGGCAATTATTATTAAGATTGGAAAAAATAATTTCTTCATGCAAGTTTATTTACAATCACTTTTGCCGGACGGATAACTTTATTTCCAAGTCTCCAACCACGTTCAACAACTTCGAGAATTATCTCATCTTCTGAATCTTTACGCTTTTCCGAACCAATGGCCTCATGCTCGTGCGGATCAAACTGTTTACGCACCGGATCAATCGGATAACATTCAAACGACTCAAGGACATTCATCATCTCTTTCTTAATCATCTTGATCCCCTCTAACCATTGTTTCTCTGAACTTGAAACTTGAAACTTGTCACTTGAAACTTTCCCCGGCACGTGTTGCATTGCCTGGCTAAAATGATCCGTGATCGGAATAAGTTTATCAGCCAGTTCTTCGATCAAGTACAAGCGTGTGTTTTCTTTCTGACGCGCTGAGTCTTTTAACAGATTATCGTAATCAGCTAAAGCTCGTTTCCAGCCAGCAAGATATTCTTCACACTGTGTGCAGTTATCTGGTTTTCTGGTTTCCTGGTTTTCTGGTTTCTTTTTACTCATATTCGATATCACTTAATGACTCAATTGCTTCTTCAAGAAGCGAAATATTTTTCTTATAATCCATCCGAATCGGTCCAACCAAACCAAGTAAAACTGAAACGTTACCGGGCAAAGTATATTTAACCATGATCGAACTCATTGTCTGACCAAACGGGTTGCTACTACCGATCATCACTTGTGGAGACTCTGGTAAGTTTTCGTATAAAGACTTAACCACTTCATCAAACTGATCAAGCATTTGTGAAAGCTCCTGTGTTAGCCCAAATTTTGAAAAATCCGGTTTGTTAAACAGGTTTGCCACACCTGTGTAGTAACTCCAATCAGGATCAAAAGCAACCAAAGCCATTTCCCCTGAAAGATCAACCAAAGTCTTGGCGATTTGTTTAACCGCACCTTCCTGAGTCTTGGCTTCAAAAATTGCATCAGCAAACCGTTGTTTCGAACTTGTTCGACGCATATTCTTAATACTTGCCAGATAAAACTCATACCCTTTTTCCGTTGGAACTCGACCGGCTGAAGTGTGCGGAGCCCGAATATACCCTTCTTTTTCAAGAACCACCATGTCATTACGAATCGTGGCCGGAGAAATATTAAAACCACTGCTTTCAGCCAGAAGCTTTGATCCGACCGGTTCAGCGGTTTTGATATAGTATTCGACAATTGATTTAAGGATTGATTCTTGACGTGGGTTCATAAGTCTCTTAGCACTCAGTATTATAGAGTGCTAACAGTTCTTTGTCAACACTTATCCACATCACTGTTTTTTTAACTAAAATAAGCCTTTTTAAAAGGCCAACCGTTGACAAGTTTGTTGCTTTCTGCTATTATATTAGCACGATTCCGGAAGTGGCTGGCACAATAAAGTGCCGGGAGGGCTACTGGCCGGGAGGTTGGTCGCGAACCGATCGCGGCACAGAACGAAAAGGAGTGTCTAGCCCACGACACGGGCTTAGATCTGGACAGTCAGCAAACAAGCCACGATATCTGGGCTCATGTCCCAGCACGGCAGTGTACGCTGACACTATACGCCTGAAAGAGGGTGGTTCAATGTTCGATCGGCACATTTAGGTCCAAGGCTACTAAGCGGTGCGCTTTGGACCAATAACCAACAACTAAATCCGCAAGAACAAAAAAACAGGCTGATTAAGAAAGTACCTAAGGAACCATACAGCTCTGGTTCCACACAGCCTGATACGAGCTGGAAGTCGATCGACGTAGTCGATCCAACAAGAGGAGATCCCTCGCCCATGACGTTCATCCGTTATATACAATAGACCCACCTTGGAGCTCCAGGGTGGGATACGGCAGACCCAAGCCAGAATTGGACTTGGAGAAACCGTGCGAACGACAAAAGCCCGGTGGGCGTGGAAGCGATGTTTCTCATCGCAATCACGTACCACCGGGCTCCTTTATTTCAAAACGTCCTTTAACCCTACTTCTTTGCCCAAGACCGCTTGCTGGTCTTTTTTTGTTTTAAGATATCACCAAAGCGTTCAGCCCCAAGCACATTCGGAACAATCACAAACGAAGCACCAGCCGAATAACATTTCAAGGCCTCTTCTGTGGTTCGACAAGCAACAATAACAATCCCTTTATATTTCCTTCGATGCAAATATCCAAGAAGATCCAGACTTATAGTAATGTCAGGAATAGTGGAAATAATCATTTTGCTGGCCTGAATCTTGATCTCGGAAAGAAAACGCTCATCTCCGGCATCACCATAAATAGCCGGAATGTCGTTATGTGCCAGGTCCTCAATCGTTTGCGGATTAAGATCAATGATCTGATAACTGACTTTCATTTGCTTAATCTGAGGCAAGATATTTTCTCCAATACGGTGATAACCGATCAAAGTTGTATGCGGTACTTTGCCTATTTTTCTTTCTTTGCCACGTACTTCTTTATCTTCTGGTGTCAACCACCTTAAACTTGGCTGTAAGGCTTCATAAACCCACTCGTTATATTTGATCATATAGGCCGAACCGGCAATGGTAATCAAGGCCACAAACACTGCCAAAGAAGTAATATTACTACTCAGATGACCTAAATTAATTCCGGCAGCAATGACAATAAAAGAAAACTCGCTAATCTGCCCAACAGAATTTCCGGTTAAAAAACTGGTTCGTGGATGATATTTTAGCAGGCGCATGATAACCATGACCATAATCGGATTACCAATCAATACAAAGCTTGAAAAAGCCAGGATTGGAATCCAGAATTGACCAAGTAAAGAAAAATCCAAACGAGCACCAAGAATAATAAAGAACATAATCAAGAAAAAGTCACGCAAAGGCCTGATACGCGCCAAAATTTCATTATGATAAATCGTTCCGGAAAGCGAAACACCAGCCAGCAAAGCCCCAACTTCAATTCCAAAACCAAGCAGATGTAATAATCCGGCAATAAAGAAACACCAACCAATGGAAAACAAGAATAAAAGCTCAAGTGAACGAGCGGCATAAGCCACTAAACGTGGAACAATTCGGGTAGCCAATACCCAAATTAAAACCAAAGCGATTACTCCTTTCCCAAAAGTTAAAGTAATAATATTTTGAACTTCCAGACCGCCGGACAATGCTCCCAAAGCCAACAAAACAATCATGGCAATAATGTCTTGAACAATCAAAAAACCAACAGCGATTCGGCCGTAAAGTCGATCAAGATCTTCTTTGTCCGCTAACAACTTAACAATAATAATTGTACTGGAGAAAGAGAAAGCCAGACCTAAATAAAAACTGGTTAAAGAATCAAGACCAACAGCTAACCCGATCAAATAACCGATAATCGTAGTAAAAACTACTTGACCCAAACCACTGGCAAGCGAAATGCCACCAACCTCTTTTACTCGACGCCAATTCAAGTTAAGTCCAACCGTGAATAGCAAGAAAGCTACTCCGATCTCGCTCATCGCCTGAAAAGTTTCAGTGGTTGATGCAAAACCAAAAACAATTGAACCAACAAATATACCAGCCAGAATATAACCAATGATTAATGGCTGACGAAAACGAAAAACAACCATGGAAGCTGCAGCAGCCACAATTAACACCCAACCAATCTGAAAAAATAATTCTTGTAACATGAAATAATTATACCACAGGTTGACAAGATTTCGTATTTGACATAGGGTCAAATTGAGAGGAGAAAAATGAACGTCATCAAACAAACAAAAAATGAATTACTTAGTCGGGTTCAGTTCTTTCATAACGAGTTCACTCATCAACTTACCAAAAGCCGGTTTCTGGCCGCCGCTAGAAATGAGACGTTGATAAGCATCTTGATTCATGGACACGAAATGAAGATCGAGATCGATATGGTTATCTTGTGGCGTGGCGCACCGCACGGTTACCTTTTTTCAGGAAGTGTTGTTTCGGTCGAAAATGAATCCGTCGGCCATCATCCACCAATCGCCGGACACATTGTCTTCAAACCAAAAAAAGGCTGGTCAGATCTCGAGATCATTCCAGCACAACTTACAAGCGTCTTCTGACGCTTTTTTCTTACTTGAAACACAAGTTAAGGGTTATGAGTTTTGAGTTATGAGTTATGGGTTTTCTCATGCGTCTTCTTTAAAAACCTGATATAGCCAACCAAAGTTCGAATGACTTCATCATACATATCTACACAAGGTTTAATCTCTTCAACAGGTACTATTTGCATTTTCATTACTCGGATCAAATTTTGTTGGGTTTCCTCTGCCTCGGTCAAGGCAATATTATTTAACACCCGAAACTTATCCTTAAAAGACTGTTTTCTGTATGCTTCTGCAATATTATTCGAAACAGAAGCCGATGATCTTCGAAGCTGATCGACTGTTCCACCATAGTTGTGTTCCTCCTTTGGAAATAAAGGGAGTAACTTTCTCAATTCGACTTCTGCCATTGCCGCATTCTGATATGCTTGTAAATTTTGTAATCCTGTGGCCATAGAAAATTTAAAAACTCATAACTCATAACTCAAAACTCAAAACTATTTACTATTCGTATCGCAAAGCCTCAATCGGATCTAATTTCGCTGCTCGGCGTGCTGGAAAGATTCCAAAGACCAAACCAACGATAGCGGCAATAACTGTTGCATAAATCATGGCATCGACTGGAAAGTAAAAATTCCAACCGTCTAAAAATTGAGAAACCACCAAGGCTGTTAACAATGAAGTACCTCCACCAAGAACAATTCCAATGATCCCGCCTAAAATCGTTAGCATAACCGCTTCAGCCAAAAATTGTCGCATAATATTTTGTTCAGTTGCACCAACCGCTTTCCGCAAACCGATCTCGCGTGTCCGTTCAGTTACTGAAACAAGCATGATATTCATTATTCCAATTCCACCAACCAAAAGCGAAATTGCAGCAATTGACGATAATAACATCGTCAAAACACTGGTTACTGTTCCGACAATCTCAACCGCATCTTCTTGCGTTGAAACAAAGAAATCATCTATACTCAAATCTCCTTCAGGGTTATCCAGATTATGCGAGTCACGTAGCACAAAGCGGACCTCGTCTTTGGCCAAGTCAATCGGCATTGTCGTTCGAACGGCTAGGAAATTTATATAATCTACTCCTAAAACTTTTCTTTGTAAGGTCGTGATCGGAACGTAAATTTGTTCATCAAGATTTTGGAAAAACCGAGTTCCCTGCTGTTCAACATAGCCGACCACCCGAAAACTTGTATTTTTAATTTTTATTTTTGAACCAATCGGATCCTGATCACCGAAAAGCTTAAGTTTTATTTGACTGCCCAGCACGGCAACAGTGGCTGTAGAATCAACGTCTGTTTGATCAATAAAGCGCCCATCAGCCATATCTGCTGGAAAAATACTAATGTTCTCTGGCGTGGTTCCGACAATTTGAGAGCGCTCTTCTTCAGTGCTGTATTGAACAACCGCATCTGAATATAAAAATGCCCCAACCTCAACAAAACCATCGTGTTTACGCAAATCTTCAACATCATCAAGAGTTAGTGTTTGCTCAACAAAGATATTCGGCGGACCTTCATCAGCATCACCACTTCCGGGCTCGGCATATACCAAGTCAGA
>JBDRNK010000015.1:0-57753 GCA_043811105.1 Candidatus Uhrbacteria bacterium | reverse complement strand
ACATTATCTAAAACCGAAGTTTTGGCTAATAAATTAAAAGATTGAAAAACAAAACCAACTTCTTCGCGCCGCATTCGAGCTAATTCATCATTATTCATTGCGTGCACATTTTTTCCCAAAAACAAATATTCACCAGAAGTCAATCGATCCAAAAACCCTAAAATATGCATCAGGGTTGATTTGCCAGAACCGGACGGCCCCATCAAAGCCACAAAATCCCCTGACTCAACTTTAAAACTGAGGTCGAACAAAACCTTTGTTACGACCTCATCATTCTGATATTCCTTATATAGATTTTTTGCCTCAATTAAGCAATCTGGCATATTATTTCTCCCGAATCGTGATCACCACCTCTTCACCTTCATTTACACCACTAATCACTTGAGTAACTCCCCCGTCTCCACGAATTCCAACCTCAAGCATTCGCTGTCGAACTTCATCCCCATCATATACTCGAGTATATTTTTCAAAATTTTCAGTTAAGATGGCACGACTCGGAATCAAGACAACATCTTCAATCTGTTCGGTAATAATCATAATATCAGCAGACATTCCGGAACGAATTTGTTCAACCGGCTCGTTTAAATACACGGTTACTTCATAGTAAACAACACCTTCGATAGATTTTTCAGCTGGATTAATTTTTGCTACACGAGCATTGAAAACTAAATCATCACCAAAAGCATCAAAAGTAATCTCAACCGGATCGTCCAATGTCAATTTAATAATATCCGCTTCGTCAATATCTGTAACAATCTGAAATTCATTCATAGCCAGCATTCCAATCGCTACAGTACTCAAAGAAACTTGTTCACCAATCTGATAATTAATATCTGTCACTTGTCCGGCAAACGGAGCAACAATTATTGTCTTATTGTATTCTTCCTGAGCCAAGGCCATTGCAGCACCGGCTTCTTTTACCTGAGCCTCAAGCGCGGCGGTATCCACTGAACGAGGAGTAGCTTCTTTGTAAACCAAATTTGCAGTTGCTGTGGCCACGGCAGCTGTCTGAGTTGCTACCAAAGCAGTAGCTTTAGCGACCTGATCCACCTCAGTTGCTTGGGCTTGTTCTAAAGCAACATAGGCTGCTTCGTATGCATTCTCAGCATTATCCTCTGCAGTCTGTGTAGCAATCGTTGTCGAGCTGATCAACTGCTCTTGATTATTCAAAACAACTAGATCCGCATTTACCGCATCCCGATCGGTATCAATGTTTGATTTATAAGTATTCAATGTGGCATCAGACAAATCAGCGTTTCCGGCCTGAGTGGCATCAAGAACATGTCGAGTATCATTCAAAGTTTCAAAAGCAAGATTTAACATCTCACGAGTCTCAGCAACAGCAACAGCGATATCTGCATCAAGAGAGTTTACAGACAGACTCTCAAGCAAGCCCTCAACCTCAAGCATTTTTGCTCGAGCTACCGGATAGGAATTTTTAGCATCAATGATATATTGACTATTGAGCACGCTAAGGTAGTCTCTAAACTCTGTATTAAACGTAGCATTTTCAACGCCAATAATATTATCAGCTTCGGTTAAACCTGAGGAAACACTAATCACTGCCGCCTGCATAATTGTCAAAGCATCATCATAAACCTCGCTTAGATCTTGCTGATTATCAACCAATGTGTTTACCCAGTCATCATATTCAGTATCAACAGTTACTTGAGCTGCCTTTGTGGCCACAGCATAAACTGCTTTGGCATTTTCTAAATCAGTCTGATATTTGGCCAGCAATGTCTCGGCCTCAGCCAGCTGTGCTTCAGTTACCCCAACCGATTCCTCAGACTCGCCGGCCAATGTTTGGTTTAGATTTGCTTGAGCTTTATCCAGAGTGGCTTGAGCTTGAGACAATCCGATCAAAGCACTGGCACTGCTAAGAGTCATTAACGGTTGTCCGGCCATAACTTCATCGCCAGGTTCAACCAAAATTCCAGCCACAGTTCCAGTGGTTTCAAAAGCTAGCTCGATCTCACGATCAGCTTCAACAACACCGGTTGATTCAACGGTTTGGATCAAAGTTCCCTTTTCAACTAAAGCAGAAACAATCTCTTGCTCTGGACTTTTTGTAAAATAATAAACGCTGCCACCAATCGCAACGATAACTACTACAAAAATTACCCAAAATAATTTACGCTTATAAAATCGCATATTGGTATTATTGTATCACCTTAAATTAGGATTGACAAACTGGTCATGAACAAGTATACTTGCCTCACAAAACTAAAATGGCCTCATCGTCTAGTGGTTAGGACACAAGGTTCTCATCCTTGGAACCGGAGTTCGATTCTCCGTGAGGTCACCAAAAAGTCGTCGTCCAAATGGACGGCGGCTTTTTGATTTCCATGGGGATGAGACACTTCGGCGAGTTCGATTGTTCGACTGAGCGAGAGAAGACTTGAATTCATTCAACGTCTCCCGAGCGAAGGAATTCAATATGGTCGGCACGACCATATTCTCCGTGAGGTCACCAAAGAGGACTCATCTATATGATGAGTCTTTTTTGTTGCGAACATTGGCGACAAAACTCGTGTTTCAAATCCTGAATAGGTGTACACGGGTTTTTCTGGGAAAATCAAACTCTGTAACTGTTGTTTTTGTGTGAAGTCGGTGTCAATCCATGTCTCTGGGAGTGTTCCAACGAATCCAAACACGTAATCAACTGCCTCGTCGGTCGGCACGGTCTTCGTCCTCCTCGCTATCCTGTATAATAAAATCCAGCTCTTGCTTTTTGGCAAACTTACCAAGGAGCAAAGGGTCAAACTTCATCAATAGTGATGTTGGATCAAAACTTCCTGTACCAGCCATGGTTGCATAGATTTGTATACTTATGGTAACTTATCAAATATGCAAGATCAGTCAACTCAACGAGACACAAAGCTCCCAGAGTTGTTGACTCTCAAAGAGGCGGCTGGTTTGTTGCATTGTCATCCGAACACCTTGCGTAATTGGGACAAGAATGGAAATCTTGTTGCCGTCCGCTTGGGAACACGAGGTGATCGTCGGTATAAGAAGAAAGATATTTTGGAGTTACTGGAAAAAGGTCACTCTTGACGTTTTGCAAAAAAGTCTTGTTTCACCCCCCCCATTTGATATAATTTGTTCATATAAATCATAATCATTCTATATTATGCCAAAAGAAGGAAGAAGAGGTGGCGAAACACCGCCCGATGCGATACGTGAAACCAATAGAGAGTTCAATCCATCATTTCAAGAGGGTGTCATCATAGCGCCTTCCCCAAGCCGTTACGACAATCCAGTTATGAATATCGACCTGAACAGATATTCAGTCACAGGAGAAATGGCGGCGAGCATCCCCGACTCGGTAGACATACAAGAGAGGTATCCATTAGTCGCCTTTGCACATCAATGGGGAATTCTGGAACTCAACATTGAGTCATTAGATATCCCAGATCAATGGAAGGCAACGGGGAAACAGGCACAAGAAATGCAAAGGGAAAAGAAAGAAGTTTTTAGCATGTTAGATTCGGAGTTTGGGGGCGATGCTACAGATAAGGAAGAAACAAAGTTTGTCGGAGATCTCTCTGATGATCTGCAAGAAGCGTGGAGATTTAACTTTCAGGCCTACATGAAAGAAAATTGTCCAGGTGTTATATCGGCTCTTGCAGAAACAGCTGTGCAAATATACGAAGATCCAAAAAATAAAGATAACTGGGGAGGAGAGATCGTAAATAAATTCTCTTCACAAGAATGGAAACACGTCGCACGACAAGCAAAATTAGCGGAAGGTGAATAAATTGGAATAGTTACGGAGAAATAGGGATATATCCTTGGAAAACAAGTAGATGTCCAATGAAGAGAATTGTAAATCATCTCCATCAAAAAGAGCTTGCTATAGTTGATTTATTGCAAAAGTTTTTTCTTCCAAAATATGCGGCAAGGTTTCTGACCATTGCTTGAGATGTTGGATAATGGTGTTCCAATTCTCAATACAGTAGGTCACCACAAAAGCCGACTGGATTCTTCCAGGCGGTTTTTGTGATCCTAGGGAGGATGAGAACTCCCTGGGTTCGATTGCACGACTGAGCGAGAGAAGACCTGAATTCATTCAACGTCTTCCGAGCGGAGGAGTTCAATATGGTCGGCACGACTATATTCCCCCTGGGGTCACCATAAAAACCGGCTAGATTTTTCTAGACGGTTTTTATGATCCCGGGGAGGATGAGAATCTCCCTGGGTTCGATTGTCCGATCGAGGCAACTAGTCAACCAAAGACCTGCACCACAGTACTATCTAGTCTATTGAGGTTCGAACTCAAGACCTGACCCCATTTTTAGTTTTTAGTCTATAAATAAAAAAGCCGCCCTCTACCCAAGGTGCGGCTTCGAAGGCCGAATGGGTGGGGCGGTTGAGAAACTACTGAGTAGCGAAGGCAGCCTCGAAGAAGGCCTTGGCTTCCGCAGCGACGTCCTGGTCGTCAACCAGAGCATCGATCCAGGCGGGTACGTAATCCCAAACCATTCCGGCTACGACTGCGGGCATACCCGTTGTGTAGTCATTGATGGCCAGAGCAAGCATCACGGGGATACCTTGCGCCACTTTTTCCTGTCCTGCGTGGTTGAGGAGAATCGGATAGAGCTTCTGCTGTACATGATTCCTGTCATTGACTTGCATGAGACGCTGTAGCATCTCTTCTCGATCCGGAAGAGTGATAACTGTTCTACTCATGTTGTAATCCTCCAAGGTACATGAACTTTAATCTCGACATTTTCCCAGTCACGGGGTCGAATTGACTTGGAAATATAACACAAAAACAAGCTGTTGTCAAGGAACACTTGTCTATTCTGGGCTAAATTTAGCGGCGATTCCCGTTTCCCAGCCTGACCCCAAAGGTTCTTCGTTTTAACGCTAAGGGTTAAAAATAAGTTTTGTGGTATAAAAAAACCGCTCCTTATTTAGGAGCGGGTACGAGTCTGTCGAATGGAGAACAGGCCAACGATCCCATGCATGATAAAACCATTGATGGGATAAACGATGTCCCAACCAACGTTCCAGCGCATGATGACTGTTACGATCGAGACTGTGTAAGCAATGACCCAAACCATCCACGGAAGCCAGTTCTCGCTATCAGGTTCCTTCCAGACACTATGAAGGATTGGAACAAAGCTAATAACGATTGCCACCTGGAGCAACATATTGGCATAGGTAGCACTTTTAAAGTAATACCAAACACCAATAGCGATCAACCCAATTACCAAGATACTCTTGTCCCAGCTGTCGAGTGATTTGAATTTCCCAGTGAACAAGGAGAAAAGGAAGGTGAATATACAGAAGGCACCACTCGCAATAGAGACAATTGCTTTGATGTGGTCAGCACTCATCTTGTCGTATGTTAGAGCGTTAAGACCAACAATAAATGCCCAAAGTGCCCATGTGGCAGTATTCGGTCTTGTTGTGCCTTTAAAAATCTTCCAGTTGTATATTAGGTAACCAATGATGAGAATACCCCCAGCAAGGTAGCCGGTGAGAACACTGATCACAGAAGTGTGTTCCATCTTCCCCTCCTAGCTAGGAGTTGTATATGTACGTTCCACCAGAATTGATGAAGATACAAATTTAGCAATAATAAGCCCTTTTGTCAAGAGATAAATAAAAAAGGCCCCGGACTTGGTATTAAGTCGGGGCGGATGTGAAATAAATCACTGAGGCGTGCGCTGTCTAGGATGAGACGGCAGGTTAACCACACGTCGATCACCAATGTCATCAACTTCCTGACGAGCTTTGACAACTTCACGGCTCGTGGCTTCGACACCTTGAGTTAATTGCTCAAAACGAGCTCGAAGTTCGGGCAGGCCAGTACCTCGTCGGCGAGCCACCAGCAGGTCGGACTTGATGTGGTCGAGGAAAGAACGGCAGGCTGTGATCTGAATCTCGATTTCTGCCAGAGCTTTTTCCAACTCCTGCTTGTCAGCCACACTTTTTCCGAGCAGGCCACGAGAGAAGTCATCGAGTTTTTTGTCTTTGTACTCGGCGATGATCTCACCGACCTGGGCAACTTCGTCTCGTAGTTCTTGAGCCTGGGTGTACAGCTCGGGCAGAAAGTTGTTTGCCACCTGTCTGATAAAACCTCGGAACTCCTCCCAAGGTACATCAGGAATCAGATCGCAGAGTTCATCTGCCTTTCTCCCGGCATCACGCAGCACCTTGTTTTCCCGCTCCCGCCAGCTCTGATACCAGGCTTTCAGCTTTGCTCTGATGGCTTCACTTTGTTCACCTAGAAGTTGCTTAAACTTCTGTTCCAATTCTGCTTGACGCATACCATAAATAGTAGCTGGAGTCAGGCACGAAGCTCCGAGAACGAGGAGAACAAAGGTAAGATAAGGTAGCCCAAGTTCTATCATCGGTAATGCACCAAACATACCGAGTCCGAAAACGGGTATAGTTACTCCAGCAGTTTTTAAGTCTTCTTCACTATAAAATACAGAATTCAGAGATATTTGACGTGCACGGCGAAATATAGCCAATCCACCAATTGCGCATACCGAGCAAAGCAGTGCTGTGATAAGTGGCCACCAGATCATTTTTCCCTCCAGTGGAGTTTGGTTGTTTACGGTTCGGTAACTTATTCTTGCATAATGTTGGCTATCCGTCAAGCGTAAGTCACCAAATTTATCAGCGATTCCCGTTTCCCCTGTACCAGACGTCGTTGCACTTCGTCGGTACAGGGCAGGCCGGCCTGACCCCAAATCACTGACGAGCTTTGACAACTTCACGGCTCGTGACTTCAACACCTTGAGTTAATTGCTCAAAACCGCCTTTTCAAGCGACTTCTTCGTTTTAACGCTAAAGGTTAAAAATAAAAAAAGCCCTGTACCAGACGGTCAAGGCTTATGCCGTCGGTACAGGGTGAGACCGCCCTCTGCCCATGGACGACTCTCGGTGAGAACCGACTGCCCCCCTACGCTCCTGATGGAGCTACTGGGGACTGCGGGCGGAGCGGGTGTGAAGTGTTGGTAGGTGGGAAGGGATTGACTCAGCCTGCTGCACTGGTCTCCTCGGATTCGGCTTCGAGAACCTTATCGGCAGGAACGAACTTGCCGATCGTGGATTCGAGAAGTTGGAAGTTCTTGAGAGCGTCACCTGTCTCAGCGCTGGCCAGAGCCAGACTGACCCCAGCACTTTCGAACTGACGGTAGAGGCGGTTCTTGGTTTCGAGCATACGGCTGGTCAGCTCAGAGGTCGTTCTGACCACAACTGCAGCTGCCCGAATTTCAAGTTGTTCAGTCTCTTCGCAAAGACGATTGGTCTCACGAATCAGTTCGAGGTCGGACAAGGGCTGTTGGACACGCTTGACCTGAGCCTGGCACTCTCGCAAAAAGGCTTCGATGCGGGCGGTGTACTCGTCGAGCGTCTCACGCTTAGCAGCGATCCGCTGACAGGTATCTTGGATACGTTCGTGAGCATCGGTCAGATATTCAGGTGTGTTCTCACCGTCACAACGACGTTCGAGCTGCGCTCGGACTGTCCGTGCTTGCTCGTCGGTTCTGGCCAAACGACCCTTGATTCGTGAAAGCTGACTTGTCCTACCAAGCAGATCTTCCCGCAATCGCCCAATCTCATCGTTGAGGTAAATGTTTACGTACTCGGCTGGTTTCAATTCGTCGAAATTGGGTAGTTTGAAATCGAATTCTTTTCTCAGAATCTGTATGACCTTAATTTCCCGAATGACCCTATTCAGTATAAACATAACTGTTGGCAACATCAACCAAAGCAATTTAACCCAAATCTGTTCGGCACAGACCAGCCCAATCCCGGCAGGAATAGACGCAGCAAAGGACAAGATGAAGAATAGAAAATATACAGAAACGTGTTGGCAGGAAAACTCATCACCTAGATCTTGTGCCTCCCATGTTTTCAAAGTTAACCTGTGATCATTTTTTAGAAGCTGACGCTTTTTCTTTTTCCGTTCATTCACAGCCTTATTGGACAGATGTCTGCGTGCGAGCTTGTCCAGCTCTGCGTAATCAGCGAATTGCATTTTATCTTTCCCCCTAGCTAGAGGTTGTGTATGTACATTCCACCAGGATTGGTGAAGAGATAAATAGTAGCTAAAATTAGCCTTGCTGTCAAGCCCTGACCCCACCCGCCTTAACCAGAACTTTGGCTGGCCAACAAAAAAAACCGCCTTTGTTCAGGGCGGTTAGGTTCTGTATTTGATCGGCAGTTTGCGTACTGCTTCAGTCTGGACGTAGTCAGGGCCAGCGCCGGTGAAAAGACCGAGATTCTGAATCAGTAAAAAAAGATTCAACGGATCCATCTCATCATCTTTTGCCACAAAGCGATGGTCGTCTGGCAAACCGCGCACAAAGCGAATCACGTCCTGATTTGACAGATAGCACATAGTGTTCATACCAGCAGTCAACTTATCACGTCGCACATCTGGATCAAGAGTGACCCCAATGATCAATAGATCGGCCCTGAACTGACTGGCTTGGACTTGTTCCAGCTCAGCCAAAGAGATCTGAATGATAGCGTGGTTATGTAGCAGGGCTGAACCAACCTCTGTGGACAGAATCCCGTGTATCTGACCCTCAACCTTTCGCTGACAAAGCAACAACCCGGTACGTTCCCGCTCAGCAAACATGTGCGTCGTCATGGGCGAAAACAAATTCGGATACTTTCTGACCAATGCCTGGTCAGTGGTCACGGCTTTGACAAAATCAATCAACTGAGACAGTTGTGGATCAATACGAATGCAATCCATTAGCTCGTCAACCAATGGTTGATTGGCGTCCGGCTCAACGATCAGCACGATCAGCCTGTGTTCTTCCAAGGTACAACCCTCCTATTTTTTATTCTGTCACCCAAGGTGGATACTGACGGACCAAGAGCTCTTTAGCTCGCAGTGGTTCGGCCATTAACTCTTTAACAATCTTTTCTGTCCGTATCCCTTGGGATCCTTTTACTAAAATAATATCTCCTGTACGCACATCCGGATCTAGAAAACGCCCGGCCTCTTCTGCTGTTCCAAAGCTTTGTATCTTGTCTTGACTCATTCCGGCCTGCTTAGCTTCTTCAGCAATATAAATTGAACGCTCGCCAACGGTAACCAGTAAATCAACATCAGACTTTACTACAGCTCGGCCAACACGCCGATGTTCATCCTCGCTCATTGAACCAAGCTCAAGCATATCACCTAACACTGCAATCCGTCGAGCCTCTTCGATCGGTGAAAATTCATGCAAAATATCCAGGGCCGCCAAGGTTGAAGCAGGAGCAGCGTTGTAAGAATCATCAATTATCATTGAACCTTTAATTCCCGGAATCAAGCGGGTTCGTCCTGGCATTGGCACAAAATTAGATAATCCGGATTGAAAATCATCAAGACTAAGCCCAAGATGTAAGCCAACTGCAATCGCCGCAAGTGCTGAAAAGGCGGCTGGTTGTCCAACGATATTTTTTAACTCAAGATCGAATTGGCCAAGAGCGGTATTAACCCTGAACATAGACATGGCCACAGTTTCACCAGGCTGAAAATTATCATCAAATTTCATTGTGTCAGAAAAGGCTGAACCTTGCACATTAGCATCAAGATCAAAACCATAGGTTCGAACTTGAGCCTTAGACAGCTCACTCATCCGAGCAACCAACTGATCATTAGCGTTTAATACTGATAAACCTGATTCAGGCAGCCTCTTGATCAACTCGGATTTTTCCTGAGCCAAGTGTTCTAGATCATCAAAATGTTCAACATGAACCGGAGAAATTCTGGTTACTACTCCAATCTCAGGCGGAGCGATCTGACAAAGCTTGGCCATATCACCTGGATGATCTACCCCGAATTCAAGAACCAACAACTCTGGATAATCTTGTTTAGAACCGTACGCAAGAAAAAACCCCTTTAACAAAACCAGAAACCAACCAACAGCAGAATGTCCAGGAGACTTGGCGTCGATAATAGTCAGTGGCACCCCAAACTCTGAATTATAATTTTCACGACAAGTGCGCAAATTAAAATGATCGTGCAAAACAGCAACAATAGCGTTCTTAGTTGAAGTTTTGCCAACGGAACCAGTAATAGCAATAATCCGTGGCTGATATCGAGAAACAACCCGTTGGGATAGTCTGGCAAGTAATTTTTCTACAAATGATTTCATAAATATATTTATATTCCTCTTTCCGGAGGAACTTCTAAATATTGAAGTAAAAACTCAGCTAGTTCACCAAAAAGCGGTGCTGCGGTTGATTCCGCCCATTGCACGGTTCGCGGTCGATCAATACGGACAATCATAGCAAAGCGTGCATTGGTTGCCGGGGCAAACCCGGCAAAAGAACCAATGGTCACATCTGGATCGTACCCTAAACCGTCTTTTTTGGCTACTTGTGCCGTACCGGTTTTTCCAGCAACATAATAACCATCAACTCCGGCTTGCGTACCATGTCCGCGTTCAACCACTGAAACCAGCATGGCTGAGAGAAATTGAGCAGTCTTTTCAGTAATCACCTGACGGATTTGCTCCGGATTTGTTTGTTCAACGGTTCCGTCAGGATAGCGAATTTCCTTAACTAAATACGGTTTATATAAAGTACCACCATTGGCAATCGTGGCAAAGGCATTAACCATTTGCAAAGGAGTAACCATAATTCCTTGTCCAAAAGAAGCTGTAGCCGGATAAATATCACTAGCCAAATAAAGGCTGGAAACATCACCAGCGGTTTCATTATCAAGTTCGATTCCGGTCAACTCACCAAATCCGAAATCCTCAATATAATCTCGAAAAACCTCAGCTCCGGTTTCCAACATAGCAAAGATCACTCCAGTGTTTAATGATTTTTCAAGAACCTGAGTCATGGTTTGAATTCCGTTAGCTTCTTCGTCTGAGTTCATAATAGAATAGCCAGCAATCTCAGCCACTCCGGTATCTTCATAAGTTGTTCCCGGAGTTACCGAACCGGTGTCCAAAGCCGCAGCCATGGTAATTGGCTTAAAGACCGAACCAGGCTCATAGGCTCCAAAAATAGCTGTGTTGTTGTAGATGTTAATATCTTCAACTTCGTTGTAAGTGGCTGGATCATAATCCGGATAAGAACACATGGCCAAGACCGCACCATCGTTAGGATCAAGAATTACCACTGAACCGCCGTCAGCTCCGTGTTTAAAAACCGTGTCGCGCAAACGACTGCAAGCCATGTATTGAATTGTTCGATCAATGGTCAGGACAATATCAGCACCATCAACAGCCGGTTCAACCGATCGGTCACCAACAGCGATTAAACGACCGGCAATATCTCGCTCAGATTGCAAATAACCATTTATTCCTGACAAAACCTGATCAAAATATCCTTCTAGACCATATCGTCCGGACATATTCCCTGCTTCATCAGAACCAACAAATCCTAACAGATGTCCACCGATCTCCTGTTCCGGATACATTCTAGCTTGTTCACGAACATAATATATGCCAGACAAATCAAGAACATCGATCTGTTGCAACTGCAAATCGCTGACCTGGCGGGCGATCGGCTCGTAAGGATCATCCTGTTTTGATAAACGATTTAACAGGGTCTGAAATTCACTGTCCTGCTCTTCCCTGTCCTCCGAAGCTTCAGCGGAGGAGGATTCCCCCTCTATCATCAACTCATGCTCAACTATCTTAGCTTCTATCTCATAGCCCAACACATTAGCCAGCTCGGCTGCGGTATTATATGGATCTTCAACTCGACGCGGATCAGCATAAACAAAACCGAGCAATTGGTTTGTAGCAATGGCCACCAATTCTTCAGTCATAAAATCCTGGGCATAAATTGTCCCGCGCTCTGGAAATAATTCTTGAAAAATTTCGTGTTGGCCTGAAGCTAAGGCTTCATAAAATCCATGATCAACTACTTGTAAGATAAATAGTCTAAGAATAATAATTCCAGCAAACAGACAAACAGATACCCGAAAAAGACCGACTCGCCAAGGGTCGTGTAAATCAGAACTTGTTCGAGATGATTTTTTCCAGTCTCGTCGTTTAGGCATAAGAACTAGTTCGGATACGAACTACGAAAGCGTACGAAAATACGAAAGTTTTCTAAGAAGGTCTATCAATAATCACCATTCCTTTCTATTTCTACTGCCGTGGTTTATCGATTTCGTACTTTCGTATATTTTCGTAGTTCGTATCCAATTGTATTACTCAGGCAGGCCGAAATTAAACAGTGATCCGGACCCTGTTGGATCTTGTCCGTTTTTTACTTCTTCTCCATCACTAACACCATCATCATCAGAATCGGGATCATACATATTTGTTCCCCAAAAACCTTCATCAGCATCAGGTAATCCATCGCCATCAGTATCTCTGGCTCCTGCTGAAGTGTTGCCATTTGTTTCTTTGCCGTTTGATTCAGGATCAGTAAAAATCTGTTCTCGTTCCGCTGATCCTTGAGGAAGATCTAAAACACCTACTTCTGGTGTCTCAATCTGATCAGCCTGATTATATTTACTAAAAACTAAAACTAAATCATACGTTGTCTCCCCAACTTCTGGGTAAATGATCGTGCCGTTTATTTTAGCCTGAGATAACAAATGGCTTCTTGGATTGATCCATAAAACTCCGGTCAGGTTGGCATAATCCTGATTGATAATTTCAAGATTTGGCACAATGTCATAAACTTTGGTTGCTTGACCATTAGTAATCTCCGAAATGTCTCTTTTGCTGGCAATGATCAATTCGGCAAAATCAGCCAGTTCATCAAAGAAACCAATTTCTTCAGATTGTAAATCTTCTAATTTTACCCATTGTTCAGCTAGACCCAATTGTTCCATTCCTGGAAAACTAACATAGGTCTGACCATCGATCATTCGTAATCCAGCTTGTACAGACTCTTCTTGAATTGTTCCTGAGATATCAACCTGGACAGACTCGACCTCTTGCATTGCCTTAACCATTGATCTTATCTGATAGTCAACATCAAAAAAACGATTGTAAACAAACCAAGCAACCCCAAGAGTTACCAGGAGCAAAAAAATGGCTAATATAATTTTTTTCATAATCTAGGCTTTCAAAATATCGTCCTCAAGTGTGGCCTGACCGATATAGCTGATCGGATCTTCGTGTTGGGTGGTTTGAATAATCCGAATAATTTCACCATCCTCAGCTTCGTAATCACGCCAACTAACTTGAGTGTCATCATCAAAATCGGCGCCATCTTCACTGGAAGTAACTGATCCTTTGTCTTCATAAGACAATTCATATTCCTCGCCACGATAAACAATGGCATCTTCCTCAACACTTAGCTCCTCCTCATAAGGCATAAAAGCAACTA
The DNA here is from genome assembly GCA_043811105.1 of Candidatus Uhrbacteria bacterium. Lineage (GTDB taxonomy): Bacteria > Patescibacteriota > Patescibacteriia > UBA9934 > CAZDDW01 > CAZDDW01. The sequence continues at coordinate 44,481 of JBDRNK010000015.1, read as the reverse complement.
CTTCATCGGTTGTTGGATTAACTGAAAGCATGCGTTCATCTTCAGCAAAAATCCAAAAAACATCTTCACCACCTTCAAGATTCAAAGTGGTCTTTCCCGTGTAAACAAACGGGCTGTTTAATACTTGCAGCTTGTTTTCTGGATTAGCTGCTTGCAGAATCTCTGGTATTGTCATAAAACTTTGTTCCGATCAAAGACTCAGGAAGATAGTCTTGATCAATGGGTTTGTTATAATTTGGGTTATATTTATAATCTTTTCCATAACCAAGTTCTTTCATTAACTTGGTTGGGGCGTTGCGTAAATGAAGTGGCACCGGATCTGCTGGTCGATCATGAATTGTTTCTTGTACTTTACTGTAAGCCCGATATAGGGCGTTTGATTTCTTAGCCAAAGACATATATACCACAGCTTGGGCCAAATTAACATTGCATTCTGGTGGGCCAATGAAATGTGCCGCTTGATATGCGGCCACGGCCTGTGACAAAGCTTGCGGATCAGCCAATCCAATATCTTCTGATGCGAAACGGATTAACCGACGAGCAATATATAAAGGTTCTTCCCCGGCTTCAAACATCCGACCCAACCAATACAAAGCAGCATCAGCATCAGAACCGCGCATTGACTTGTGTAGCGCACTGATAATATTGTAATGCTCTTCGCCAGCGCGATCATAAAGAAGGTGTGATTTTTGAAAAGCTTCTTTAACTGCGTTCACTGACAATTCTATCACATCTTTCTTGTTCTGTGGGCGACAAGAATCCACAGCGTACTCTAATGTATTCAAAGCTACTCGAGCATCACCGTCAGCCATGTTGGCGATCAAAGCTAAAGTTTGATCATTGACTTTGATTGACTCATAACCGAGCCCGCGCTCCTTGTCTTTTAAGCTACGCTGAAGAACACTTAGAATGTGTTCTGCTTCAAGTTTGTTTAAAACAAAAACCCGAGCTCGAGAAAGCAAAGCAGAATTGACTTCAAAACTTGGATTCTCAGTTGTGGCCCCGATTAAAATAATCGTCCCTGATTCAACGTACGGCAAAAATGCGTCTTGCTGGCTTTTGTTAAAACGATGAATCTCATCAATAAATAAAATCGTTCGTTTGTTATAATACTTAAGCTGTTCATCAGCCTCTTGAACAACTGTTCGAACATCTTTAACTCCGGACGATACAGCTGAAAGTTGAATAAAACGCGAGGCGGTTAACTTGGCAATAATTCTGGCCAGTGTGGTTTTTCCGGTTCCCGGAGGTCCCCAAAAGATCATTGAAGGTATGCGATCTGCTTCCACTAAGCGCCGCAACATACTTGTCGAACCAATCAATTCTTCTTGCCCCTCAAACTCTTCCAAACTCAAAGGTCGCATCCGCTCAGCCAACGGCGCATGTCGTTTTTTTTCTTGTTCTTGTTTGTGCGAAAATAAGTCAGACATAAGTTGATACTAACGAAAAGACACTGATTTGTCGAATTTGTATACTATCTTATATTTAAACTCTATACAAACAATGACCGTCAACTTTTCAGGCGATCGTCTGAAAAGTCATAAGTTGAATAATAAGTTTGTATGAGATTGTGAAATGCGTTCGGCTTTATAAATTTGAACCCATTTCTCAATACCCATACAACGCACATATTCAGCCAGCTTTTCAATAACGTTCAATCTGCTCTGCCATACACTTAAATGAACTTGCTCAAAACCAGCTTTTTTCAAAAAATCACGAAACACGTTCCTAACCTTTTTTACATTTTCTGGTATATCGAAACTAACCAAACACACCAAATCATCTGGCAATTCATCTGTTGTATGTAACACTTGCTGTTTTAATGCTTCAAGATAACCTTTTCTTTTAAGCTCGAAAAAAACAAAGTCACCCTTTTCTCTTATTTCAATATATTTTCTTTTCTCTAATTCACGCGATTGCCTCCATACCTTATAATTCTCCTGTTCACGCATAAATTCATAGTATCGTTCCCGATCACAAATATAAGCTGGTGGAATAGAATAACCCGATGTTAGAAAAACACCGAATAAATGTAGCATATCAAGAAAAAATTCTTTAGTATCTGACATAAACACAAAACTCCCCTTTTTAATTGGGAGTCTATTATCAGATAACCATGGATTCTAAGCTTTGTCAATGCCTGCTTGTGGATCAATTTCTTTTGCTTATTTAACTCATTCTTGGCTAAATTAAGCGTCTTAGGGTTGACCCGGCAGTTGCCCGTAGGGCTGTTGCCGGGTTGACAGGAGCTTAATTTCGTGCTATAGTTATCGGTCGTACGATCTTTCAATGAACAAAAACAATACCCTGAATACAGGGTGAAAAGGAGAGAAGACATGACAATGGCCGAAGCAAGGCTGGTTCGACGACCGGTGATTCTACAGGTGGTCACCTTTGCTGCCGGGATCCTAGAGGAAATGCGGCGGCGTGAAGACAAGCCTCGGGAAACTGTGTCTTGTAAGGACGAGGACGTCTCAGGCATGCAGGTGATTGGCCTGTTCAAGGTTCTGCTCGACCTGAGCGAACTAGCTCGTGATCTGGACACCCTGCACTACACCGGGTCAGGACTAGCCATGGGTGGTCGAGATCGCGACAAACCGATCGTCACCTATGGTTTCACCAATGTTCTCGGCGACGAAGATGTTCTTGTGGACATGCGTAAGGACGAGTCTGTGCCTGTGAATACACAGTTCGAATCACTGTATAACCAGAGTTGGGTAGCAACGGCTGCCTTTGTCTGGGACAATCCAGAGGGTCGTCCGGACGCAATCATCTGCGATGGAATGTCCTTGTACAAGGACGAACATGGTACTGCGGTAATTCGACTTCGCTACGTCGATGGCGAAACCTTTGTCGAATCCCAGGTTCATTTCCAGGGCACTGGCAAGGACCGCCAGGTGCACTGGAACCAGAACATGACTTGGGAAAGGATCGCTTCTGAGGAAGATGGTCAGCCACGCGACGTGTCCAAGTTAGCCATGGCTTACCACCGATCAATGAATGCGCGTCTGCATCAGGAACGCCAGAGGCAGGAGCGAGCCACCCGCCTGCGCTGGTAAGTCGATCTGAATCGACAACGTCACACCCCGGATCTACGAAGGTCCGGGGTGTTTTTATACAAATGGTGATAAACTCGAAGTCTTGACTGCGGTGGCTGTAAACGGCCGAGCAATAACAGCTTGATCAATTAACCAGCCGAATATTTGTTTTGAGTGTGGTTGATCAGGAATCCGTTCCGGGTGCCACTGAACTGCAAGCAACGGATGTTCGGCAAAAGCGATCGGCTCGATCGCCTCAACCGTTCCATCAGGAGCACGTGCTGAAACTCGTAGACCTGATCCCAAATTATCAACCGCTTGATGGTGAAAAGAATTAACTTCAATTTCAGTTTGATTCAAAATATAATGCAACAAAGTTTCCGTCTCAATATCAACAATGTGTGCCAGATCAAGACCATGGTTGTATTGATGTTGCTCAACCAGGTCATCCAGATGTTGAATCAAGCCACCTCCCTGAATGATATTCAACCCCTGAGCTGAAGCACAAATCATTAACGCCGGAATTTTACGTTGCCAAACATGAGACAAAAAAACCAGGTCATAATCCTGGCGTCGTTGAGGCAGCAGCTTTTCAGAATAATGTCGTTCACATCCATACAAATTAGAATGATAATCATCTCCGCCGATTCCGATAACTGCATCAACTCGGTCCAATTGCTGTGCCACCAACTCCGACTTCCCTGTCGCTGCCAACAAAATCGGCACTCCACCAGCCCGCTCTACCGCATCAACATACTGCAAATTCAAACGCAATTGATCAAATTGGCCAATATGCGTTACATCTGTACCAATTCCAATTACTGGTTTTGCCATACTAAATAATGTTACCACTCCTTGACAAATATGCAAAACTGCGCTAATTTGCTATCTTATATATATGGATAAAAATCAGATCGAAAACACCCAAGCGCTCCAAGAAAGGTTTCACGAAACCTATGAACGTTTTTTTGCTGAGCATGATTTGGTTATTTCTGGTGGAATGAATTTTAATATAACAACTGGTCTTACTTGGCGAGCCGGTGCACCAGCAGTCAAACACAAGATACCTTTTCGAATGTATGCAGGTGTAAAGAAAAATAATGAGAATGGAACAATAAAAATTGAAAAAACTAGATACTACTCGAGTCGAGATCAACAAATTATTCCACTTGAATATGAGCCGATCAATCTTGAGAAAAGTATTCCAATTCTTCATCAAGAAATTAGCAAACGTTTAAAAACAAAAGATTTTCCAGGTATCACATTAGATCTTCTTTATGAAAAACCGGAAAATACTGGATTTGACGCACCAAGTGCGTTTTCTATCGCTTTGGTCTGTTTTCTTTATTATGGAATTATTGATTTGGATACTGCCAATAAGATATCAAAATTGACCGGTATTGATCTACAAACAAAAGAAATTAGTGCAGCAAAATATTTTGAAGATGTTATTAGTGTTGCCCTTAAACTTCTCTCACAAACCTTTCATGGAGTAGCAACTGGTGGAGACACCTATCCTGGAACTCTTGACGGTAAAAGCCCGTTCGTCTATGTAATGGAAGAACGCGCTGGTAGTGTTGCTGAACCATACGAAAATAAACCACCACTTGATATCAGTGACGATCTTGATCGAGCTGAGTCAATCAAACATTGGTGCTTTCGATTAACTGAAATGGCCAAAATCAACGATGAGCCAATCCCACTCGATGTGGTCAGTATCTATCCTGGATCATCAAGACAGTACGCTGCGGCCATGACCCATGTTCAAGAAGTGCTTGTTCCAGATTTTAATAAATTACAAATTGATACCAAAGAACTGTTTTCAAAATTTGATTTTTCAGATCAAAATCGTATTCCAAGTTTTTGGAAATATATAGATCGACCTGGTAATTACTGGCAACGTTATCTTCGTGGCCAAGCCATGTCTCGGTTATATGTTCTTCAAGAATTGATCCACCTATATCAATACAAAATGCGCAGCTCAAATGTATATAGTTTCCTTGAAGCTCAGGATGCTTTAATGACTATCAACCGACCGTTTGAAGAGGCACCTTCTCGCAACTTACGATATATTACACGAAAAATCAGAGAACGAGCTCATGAGTCAGGAATAAAAATAAGTTTTCGTTCAATGTTTTGGGGTAAAGAAGACGCTAGTATCATGGTTTTCTCACAGCAAGGTAAATTTCGTGATCAGATCATGGAAGTGATTGAAAGTATACAAAAAGAGTACAACCCAAACATTCATATTGAATTTGCCTCTTGGCGTGACGGCTGGGCTGATAAAGGCTTAGAAGTTAACCAGTTTATTTCCCAAGGAATTTATTCGGATTTTATTGAACAGAATTCAAAACAACTAACATTATGTAATGAAAAAGGTGAATGTTCTCACACTGTGGTCAAAGACACAGAAGTTCAACGCAATCAGTTTGATCTGTTCTTGGATAAAATAAATGGCAAGATTTCTGTTCGTGGGCAAGAGTTTAGTTCTAAAGAAATTCCGTCACAAAAAGCCACGATTGAAATCTTGGAATTCTTAATGCAGAACCTGGGCAAAACAGTGAGCAACAAAGACTTACCTAAGTCTGGATATACAGAGTACCGCAACGAATTACAAGGAAAGATCTTCTCGCCTTTAAATAAATTACTTCACGAACAATTAGGTCGAGAAGTTGATCTGAAAATAAACGGCCAGCTGATGAATTTTGAAATTAACTTTGCTACAAACGGATTAACCGTGGGAATTTTAGATCGAATAAAATAATATGCTGCCTTTTGAACAAAAAGAAAATACTGAGGCACTTCAAGATAGACACAAAGAAATCTACGAGCGTTTTTTTGCTGAAAATGACTTGGTTGTTTCTTGCGATACCTCCTTTGCCCTACCAACTGGAATTGCTTGGCGTTCTGGAGCACCAACGATTAGACAAAAACTTCCGTTCCGAACCTATATTGGAATTCAACCAAACCAGGTTGGTAAAATTCAAATCAATCATCTTTTGGGTTATTCGCCACACAAACAACGTTTTATTCCACTTGAATATGATCCTTATGATTGGGCCAAATGTCTGCCTCTCTTAGAAAAAATAGTAAAAAATAAAACCGGGCAAAATGAAATTCAAGGAATTACCATTAACGTTCTAGCGGAAAAACCAGCTGACACAGGCCTGGATCCAGGCATCAGCAATGCAATAATGTTTGCTGTTTATGCCTATTATAAATTTGCAACCATTAACGAAATTGAACAAGTACCTTATTTAACAGGCCATCAGATTAACTATGGCACTGACCCGATTTCTTTGTTGTACAAAGAAATTCAAGGCAATATTATTAAATTTGTTGCTCTGACATTTTGTGGTGTTAGTTCTGGATCAACATCATATACCTCAACTTTGAATTCAAGCTTTCCTATAGTTCATTTTACAGAAGAACGAGCCGGATCAATTGAGCATCCTTTTCCTGGCCTACCACCGCTTGATGTCTCTAGTAATGTTGACGAGCTTAATCACATGCGAGCCTGGTGCTATCGCTTAAACGAGCTGGCTGATATCAACGGAGAGTTCCCTTTTGATGTTGTTGGAATAAATCCTGGAACAACGAAAAATTACGGTGCTCCATCAGAATATGTAAAGAATGTGGTTATCCCGGGTTTTGATGAACTACAAGAAAACGTTAAACAAATTTTTGCTGAAATAATTAGCGAAGAACAGGATCACTTACCAAACTTTTTGAAAAAGATCGAACGGAGTGGGCGTTATTGGGTTCAGTTTGCCCAAGGCCAATCAATCAGTCGAGTTTTTCTTTTAGCCAGTTTAATTAGAGCTTATATGTATCGACTAAAAAGTTCGGAAATCACCAACTTTTTAGAAATCCTGGAAACCACACTTTCTTCAAACGGTCCTTTTGAAGAAACCCCTTCTCGTAACTTGCGCTTTATTTTCAGTAAGGTTCGACAAAAAGCTCATGAACAAGGAGTTAAGATTGGATTACGTGCCATGTATTGGGGAAAAGAGGATGGGACAGTTTTTGTATTTTCACAGCGCGGTCGATTCCGCGATCAGATTCATGAAGTTGTTAAAGAAATCCAAAGTGTCCATGACCCAAAAGTTAAAATTGAATTTGCTTCCTGGCGTGATGGTTGGGGTTCTCAAGGAATTAAAGTTGATCAATTTATTTCTCAAGGAAGATACTCAACCTTTATTGACCAAAATGATAAACAGCTGATTTCTTGTGACGCACTTGGACGATGCCGAAGTACAATTGTGCAAAACAATGAAATGAATCGAAACGGTTTTGATCTGTTCTTAGATAAAGTTAACGGCAAGATTTCTATTCGTGGACAAGAATTTTCTTCTAAAGAAATTCCATCACAAAAAGCCACGATTGAAATCTTAGAATGTTTAATGCAGAACCTGGGCAAAACAGTGAGTAACAAAGATTTACCTAAGTCTGGATACACTGAATATCGAAATGAACTGCAAGGAAAGATCATCACTCCTTTAAATCGACTATTAAAAGAACAAATTAGTCAAGAACTTTATCTTAAGATTAATGGTCAGTTAATGAATTTTGACATTAATTTTGCTCCGAATGGATTGACAGTAGGAATTTTGGATCGAATTAAATAAATTAGCCTGGGTGGGACCGACAGGCGTCAGCCTGTCAACATTGACAAGCTTACGCTTGTCGATCCCATCAACCGCTCAACAGAGCGGTTTTTTGTTTTTCTTAAATTTTTCAGTAGTTTTCATATTTGTTTCTCTATATCCTGAAGACAAGATAAAACAACGCATTGCTTTTGGAGGAGAAAATGCGCCACGGAGATCCTTTTCAACCTTTCGGTACTGTTCACCATCGACCATTCGGTACGGGTTGCCCTGTGTTTGATTGCTCTGGTCACAACTGCTTGGGCTGCATCCATGGACCGCATCCGAATCCGATCCACCCTGATCCCCTGCCTCCCATGCCGCCGATGCGACCTTTCCCACCGCCCATGCCCCACCCTCCATATCGGGGACCCTACTCAGACTGGTACCCGTCACGGCATCCGACGTTCTTTCCTGACCCTGGATTTCATATCCATTGTTAACCCTTGAGGACGAGCTAACGCTCGGCTCGTCCTCCCTTTTCTCAGACCGCTGATGCATCTGCGGTCTGAATCAAAGGATGTTAATCTGAGATTCAATTGTTCAACTCACTGCCATATCGGTCTTAGACCATACAGTGGTGAGGGACACATTAGATCAGCTTCGAGCAATTCGAACGGCTACGAATTTTCGCAAAAAGCCAGCTCGATAACTTTCGGGGCTGACCTAATCTCAGATTAACTGAGTTCCCTACAACCCCGGTCTAAAATAGACCACAACTTGGAGAAGACCATGTCTTACCCTTCTTTGGGCCACCATCCTGACCGAATGCATGACCGTCCTGGCGACCAGATGGACTGGTTCACCCACCAGGTGGTTCACCAGGGTGAACGCGATGCCCTGGGCAACCTGGGCATCCGTGGTGACGCCTTCGATCGTGGCTTTGGCAACGTGGCCAACCCGTCCAACCTGCCGCCCCGGCGTTGCTACGATAACATCCCGGGCCGGACCTACTAGCGAGCCGATCGGCTTAGCTCTTGGGGACGGACATTCCCGTCCGTCCTCCCTTTTCTCACGCGCCGGAACAATTCCGGCCTGTGAATCAAGGCTTTGGAGGCCAAAGTTATGAGCAATGGAAATGTTGCTAACACGTTCCCTGGCGGAACCGTCTTCAAGGAGAGCGGCGGCTCTCACATCACCACGGTCGGTGGCGGTGCCCACATCGCCAGCCGGATTCCCGGTCTGGGTCAGGGCCAGGGCATCAGCGTCAACCTGCCGATCGGCCCGAACGGTCAGGTTGGTCCGGCCGGCTACGGTCGCTAGACCAGATCTCTGAGGACGGACACTCCCGTCCGTCCTCCCTTTTTCTATGCAACGATTGATAATCATATTTCAGGACAATAATCAACGTATCTACAAAAACGTGCAGACCTATAAAAGCACAAACAAAGACCAGGGAACCATAATTTATGCCGATGGTTCTCAGGAAAAAGTGCAAGGTGTGAACTCTTTTGAATATTGCAAATCTTCAGCAACTTTTATCCGTGAAGATGGGGTCGAGGAACAATTTTCTGACATTAATAAAATTGTCCGCCTACCTTATGGTTTTTTCCAAATAATTTTTAACAACAACGAAATCCACTATTTACCAATGCTTGAAATAAAAAAAATCAAGGCTGACCCTGAAATTACAATTTTAGACATTGAACATATAATCACAAAGGAAAAAGAATTGTAACACCCAATACCTTGAATTAAATAATTTTTAATAACGACCTTTATGGCAATTTGGCAAGACTAAACTGACAAGCCAACAGGGGCGTTTATCGCTCCTGTTTGTTTACATATGAATAAAATAATAATTAGCTGTCCATACAACAGAGTCCAAGACCTATATAAATCCCTTGATAAGAATAAGTCTGAGGGTGATTTAATTATTAGTGATAAAGATGTAACAGCTATCGATGACAATTCGATATACATCGGAGACAATGCAGAAAAACACAGCATAAAAAGTTTCACAGCGTCATTTATTAGGTATCCTTATGATTTAATTAACCCTCACACAGACACCTATCAGAAAAGAGAAAAAACAGAATTATTAAAAACAATAGCTCTATTATTCAATGAGGTGGGAATTAATGATATCCAAAAAGCTCATTTCGCACGAAATAGACTATACTCGTTATCTCAAGCAAGAGAGTGTGGACTTAAGACGCCTAAATCTATTATTATCAAAAACGGAAATATTGATTTCAATCTTGACAATAAACAAATAACAAAAAGTCTTGGTAATTGCTATTTTTCAAATCAAGTACCAAAAAAAGAGTGTGCTCTTAAAGATATATTATCTTTTGAAGAAGATGGTAATGATAAAGCCTATATATACAAACCTCATCTTGTTACTAACTCAGATGACATTCAAAAACATACTGACAATTTTGGAACCTGCTTTTTGCAAAATATGATTGAAGGAGAAGAGTACAGAGTATTTGTTGTAAACGGAAACATCTTTGCTTATAAAAGAAAAAAATAAACTCCTTTGATAAAAGCTCGGCTGACTTAGTTAAAGCACCTGAAAACCTATTTAGTAATTACGAAGATAATTTTAAAAACCTAAGTGATAAATTAGGTCTAAAATATTTATGTATGGATATTATTATGAAAAATGACGAACCCGTTGTAATAGATGTTAACCCGTTCGGATCTTTTCCCAAGTATAAGTTTCATCCAGAGGTTGTGGACACACTGGCACTTTTTCTTTTACGCAAAAATTTTCAACATTAAAAACTTATTACAAATAATCCATCAAACTTTCGTAATTGAACAAGTGGCCCAGTTGATATCCCCAACCGATAAGAAGTTCCATTTTATCGATCAAGAGCAAAACACCAAGAACAATTAAGAACACACCGCCGATAACTGAAATAATTGGCATATACTTAAGTAAACGGCGAACGTAATGCACGGCTGAACTAGCCACGGTTGCGATAACAAGGAATGGAATTGCTAGTCCGATCGAAAACACTAACAGTAAAAAAGCACCCTGCCATACTGTTGAAGATAAAGAGGCTAGCAATAAGATCGTTCCAAGAATAGGTCCGATGCACGGTGTCCAGCCAAAAGCAAAAATAGCTCCGACAACAAAAGCATTTATTCCGCTTCCTTGTTTGAAAATCTTTGGCGTGCGCAAGCGGGCTGTTTTTTCTAACACCGGAATCTTAACCGCTTGTAACATGAACAAACCAAAAATGATCACAAAAATTCCTCCGATCTGGACGATCAATTCTCGATGTTGAGCCAGGGTTTGACCAAGTGCTCCGGCGACTGTTCCAAGAGTAATAAAAATCGCACTAAAACCAATAACAAACCAAAGACCGTTAAAAAATATCTTCAGACAAGTATGTCTGGACTTTTCAGGATCACGAAGTTGTTCTGATGATACTCCACTAATGATCGCCAAATAAACCGGCACTAACGGTAAAGTACATGGGGCTAAAAATGTAATCAAACCAGCCAGAAAGGCCGGAAGAACCAAACTCAAATCCATATTATAAATTCAAAGCCTGCTTTAATTTTTTTTCAGAAATTTTCTTTGATTCTCCGGCACGAAGTTTGCCAAGCTCAAGCTTTCCGATACGAACTCGAATCAAACCGGTCACCTCATAACCAAGTACCTGACACATTCGACGAATCTGCCGTTTTTTTCCTTCCATAATGGTCATTGAAAAATTCCGATCATTGATTCTTTTTACTATCGCCGGCATTGTTTTGCGCCTGCCTCCTATATTCACACCATTATGTAAGTTATCAATAAAGTGCTGATTGATCTTACGATCAACTTCAACAATATATTCTTTTTCTACATGATTTTCAGCTTTGAGAATCATATTTACCAGATCACCGTCATTGGTCATTAAGATCAAGCCGGAGGTGTTCACATCAAGCCGGCCAACTGGATAGACTCGCTCAGGTGAATTTACTGCGCTTACAATATTGCGTCGAGCGGTTGGATCAGAAGTGCAGATAACCCCGACCGGTTTGTTAAAAACCAGATATATCTTTTCTTCCTGATCAAGTTCGATCTGATTACGCCCAACAAAAACTTTATCAGCCGGGCCAACTTGATCGCCAAGCTTAGCTTTGCGTTGATTAATTCTAACTTTGCCATCACCAATCAAGCGATCGGCTTCCCGTCGCGAACAATAATTGGCTTGAGTTAAGTATTTGTTTATTCGCATATTCTGACGATGACGCCCTTACGGGCGTCTCTCCCATTAATTCGGGGGATAGACGCCCGTAAGGGCGTCAGTGTTACTTAAATGGTTTGAATTGGTCAATCGGATACTGTTCATAAAAAACCTCAATCAACTCTTCACCCAACAATTCATGCCAAATTCCTAAACTACAGTATCTGTATTTTGTTGCTTCTAACAAATCCTTTGCGTATCTGTGCTTTATTGGATTCCAGTGAATATAATTAAAGACCGTCCAGGATTCTTTCTCATCTCGAATTCGACGATCCCAGTATTGGTTCCAAACTTTTCGGCCAGGCTTCTGATCTAAATCATTAAATATCTTCGCCGTGATGCTGTGTAAACTGTTTGCAAAGCGACCAATTTTGAATACTTGATCTGAATAAATTTTAATATGATAATGATTATCAGCAACCATCCAAGCAATCAGTTCAAAGGCATGCCGCTCACACAAATTGATTACGACATCAAGAAACTCATATTTTCTTTCGCCGGCCTGAATGAATTTTTGTCCGTCTACTGTCTTTCCGGTTATAAAATACTCACCAGGAACATTCATTGAATCATGACAAGGGCGATGGATACTTGGAACTGCCATAGCTTTGACGCCCTTACGGGCGTCTTTCCCCACGAGAGCAATCTTCTTTGTGGGACAGACGCCCGTCAGGGCGTCATATTAGCTTTCTTAAATGTAGATCACAACCTTGACGCCCTTACGGGCGTCTTTCCCGCTTAAAGATCTAATTCTCCGACTCTTTCCCAAGTGTTCTCGTCTAAAACAACGATCTCGTCTTGACCAAAGATGTACAAGTTATCATTAACATAGATGGCTCGTTTAGCATTGATTCCGGCGACTGCCTTTTCTAATTGTAAATTATCATCTTCATAGCTAAAAATATATCCGCCCTGACTTCCCGGCATAAAGAAGACACCGAACTTTGAATCGTGTAAGAAGGCGTGATGAGTTTCTAAAACATCTGACCAGTATTCATCAAGCATGTATTTACTAACCTCGACTGGATCAGTTGGATCAGAAACATCAAACAAGGATAATTTAACCTTTGAATCCTCCATACCAACCCCGAGAATCAAATCCTCAGCTAACGGATGCAGGTAAGAAGAATATCCCGGGATCTTTAACTCACCGACCATGGCCGGTTTTTTATGATTAGAAAGATCAAATACATAAAACGGATCAGTCTGACGGAAGGTTACCAAATATCCTTTATCTTCAATGAAACGCGCTGAATAAATCCGCTCACCTTCAGCCAAACCTTGTACCTGACCAGTAACTTTCAAATTATCATTCAAAACATAAAGGTCGTTTTCAGACTCAGTACTTGAACTAAACATCCAGCCCCACAAACCAGAACCGCCAACAGTGGTAGCAATTCGCAAATGATCATCCCACTCATCAAGTGAAAATTGATTTAATGGATACCCCGGTACCTCGCCGGTGGCTTTAATGGATAAATTATCAGGATCAATGCGCACAATTCCTGTGCGTGTTAGCTCGCGCTTGCGTTCATCCAAAAAAGTATCCATCCGATTCTCAAACTCATTTTCAAACATCAGTCGATCGTCTTCATCAAGCGAGTTTAAATAATCATCAAGGATGACTTGAAATTCAACCATCTTGGCTTGATCGGAAATTTCATAGACTTCAAGGTTGCGTATCCTTTGCAAAGCCTCTGTGGAAACCAAATTGTATGCTTCCTCATTAAAAAACTCAACCACCAAATTCACAAAGCTTTCAGGATATGTGTAGGTCAAATACAGATTACCAGTGGTCATGTAAACCACAGCCTCAGAATATGAACTAACCAAAGAAACTTGATCTTCAATCTGACCTGAAGTCGGATTAATCTTGGCCACATTAAAAGTTACATCAGAGGGTGCCGGGGCAACCGGGTGATAAATATCTGAACAAGCGATTTCAAACGGCTGGTCAGCCATATAGAACGGCTCAATCGGGCAAGGATTATAATCACTAATCCAGGTATAAGTAACCAGATATAACAAGCCATTGTAAAGACGGGCGTCGTGATAAGTAGAGTCAGAATATTCCATGGTCCACAACTCAACCGCGCTGGTTGGATCACTAACGTCATAGGCATTAATGCCCTGATAATCAAGAATTAACAAGATGTCATCAACCAACAGCAAATCACCGATCGCTTCAATCTCCCCGTCAATATCCATTTCTTCAACTGGTAAGGCACTGATCATTTTAGTGGTTGTGTCAAAACCCCGAGTTTCGCGCCAATAGTAATAAATCTCTTCTTGCGAATAGTAAATTTCCTGGCCATCGGTTTTAACAATATCTGGTTCATCAATACCTTGCACCTGGACATTGGTTTCAGAAACTCGATCAGCTGTCGGTGCAGCGCCCGCCCCCATGCCTGAAACTTCGTTCAAACCAGAACTATCCACAGCAGTAGCTTCTTCAGCCAAAACCATCACATCTCCACCTCGAAATTGACTGGTTTCAACAAAACCGCCAAAACCATATGAATCCATATATGTTGAGCGAACTTCGGCCAAATACTGTTTAAAATCTTCAGCTGACTCGAATTTTGCCACCTCGCCCTGACCAACAATCACATCAGTCACGTTCTCAAAAATGTCCGGAATATCCGGAATTAAATTCTGCTCATATTTAAGAGAAAAATATGCCAGCACCCAAAGCCCAATAGCCAACATAATCATGATACTGGCCAAAGCAAATAAAATTTCTTTTTTCATAAGATCAATATTAATTTTTTCTGGATATATTTTACCACATCCACCTTGGCTTGACTAAAGCGAATTATCATGATAGGTTAAGGCTCTGGAGGACAAGATGGATCTTACACAGCTAAGTGCTCGCATTTCCAGCCACGAAGATCAACGAGATCTACAGCAATTTTGTCGGTCGCCGATGTCTGAAGAGATTGGCGAAGTCAGACCTGAAAACGCAAACGACCTGTTTGCTACTCAGATTCAGTTTCTCGGAAACCGTGGCATGCACGTGATCATTACTGACGAACATGACAATATTGCTGGTCTGATTGTCATGCAGCCCTTGGATCGAAGCGACATGGGCTATGCTCAGGCAACCAGATTGCGGTTGTCTGAAAAACTGGTCCTGGCTTTGTCTGAGAATCAGGATGATGAACTGATCAAGAAATTCGTTGAAACTTTGATGACTTGCGTACCGAAGGCCTACCGAGGATTCAAATGCAAGATCGACCTTCAGTCTGATCTTGGGCAAATACTTTTTTCCACACTTGATCAGCAGGGCCACAGAGTTTCAATTTCTGCTGGCCAGAACAACCTCATCGTCCTTTTTTCAAAAACAAAACCTGACTAGGTCAGGTCCTTGCCGATACATGAGATGTATCGGTTTTTTATTCATAACTATAACTTTTTCACAAACCGTACATCTTTTTCTGGAGGCAGGGCGTCCAGATCTTTTCGTTCGGCTGTACCAGATTGTAATACTCGAATTCCCCGCTCTTGATCAACTGGATGTGGTTGATAACCCAAGTTCCGATCGGTTTTCTTTGCTCGTTTATTCAACAACTGATAATTAACCCAAGGCAGATCAGGATTTTCAGCTAACCACTCTTTTAACCAATTCGGATCAACAATCAAATTCGTTAACGATCCTAAACGTGTATCTAACTGAATCCACTCCCCAGCTAAATCCGACTGCTCTTGTCCAAAGCGTTGAATCGCTTCTTCTAACGCTTGCATACTGAATTGGCCCAAACCTTTTTTCCGATACTCTGGCTCTACTCGCCGATTCCAAATGTGCCAATGACGCGGGGTTCCGGTAATACCCTCCCGATATTCGGCATCATAAACACCTTGAGTCAAGGTCGCTTTGAAACTTAAAACACGTTCTTTTGTCTCTGGGTCGTAGGCCTCAAAATCTGTCCGAGCAACCTGACCGTGCTTGCCTTCTGGAACATCTTCGGCTCGTTCAAAAGTAAACTTACCGTCAAATTTTAGATCACCAACCTGAACCGGATATTCAACAACTTCTTGATGAAAATACTGTCCCTTTTCCAACGGCGGTAAATCCGGAAACTTAAAATCAGAGCCGAGAATCTTTTTTTCAGCCATTACTTCTTGACCATGTTCTCTAGATAGCTCGGTCATATTTATTCAACATTACTTACAGCTTGACGATACAAACAATAATCGCACCCAGGATTCGAAGCCGGGATCTCAGGCTGATTCATGCAAGCGTGCAAATCAACAACCGTACCTTCAACCCAATCATCATTTCCTTCGTATGGCAGTAGATCAACGTCAAATTCAAGTTTGCCATCAAAGGCCTGAGCATCACGACGACCGTTGCAGTAGACAAAGTATCCGGTATTTGAAACCTCAAACCCGTTGTGTCGCATCAACCACTGATACACTTCCATCTGCCGCTTGTAGCAAATCTGCCAGTCAGCGTCGAGCGAAACTTTTCCATCCTTTGACGTGGCTTTGTAATCAACTACGATCAAATCTCCGGAAACATCCATCCAAAGATCATCAACCGCGCCAAAAATGGTTAGATTGGTTGGTTGATGAAAATACTGTACTCCAACAAAGTTTTCTCGCCACTGATCCATGTTTTGATGTTCAAAAGGTACGGCCTTAAGTCCATATGCTTTCATCATCGGATGAGCCTTTTGCTTGGCTCGATGTAAATCAAATTCTTTTTTCAGCAGATGATCAACAGTGCTATTGATATTAAACGGAAATCCCGGAGGTCGACCAACACCTTTAACTCGATCTAAATAAAAACAGCGCTGACATTCTAAGAATAGATCGATCTTGGATCGACTAACCTTAAACGGCTGGCCAGGGATGTATAAATTACGAGTCCGCGGAACGTTATAGTATTGTGACATATTGTTCTTATTGTGCTGTATTTACCGGCTTTTGTCAAAGAAAAAACCCCGAAGGTGTCGGGGTTAGGCCAGAGACAGTTCGCTGTCAGTGGCATCAAGATTCATGGAATCCTCATCGTCCATGAGTAAAGGGCTGAGTTCCAGGAGAACGCGATCGAACTCATCGAGCAGGCCTGGATACTGATCAGCCAGACGATGTTGGAAGATTTCGCAGATAGTGGTGTAGTACCAGTAGAAGTCTCCTCTGGAAGCATTGAAACGTGTCCAAAAAGGTTCACCATAGGTATGGAATCCGGTGATCATGCTGAGCATGTTGTGAATCTTGTCTGTACAAGACACAGCCACAGCTTCAAGACGAGCACTGTCACGCAGATGATCCATGTAGTCTTGCTTCCGTTGATGCCACTTATCAATCTTGTCTTGACGAGTGTCATTTGTGTCCTTGTCAGCAGTCACATCAAGAACGATCTGAACCACATGTTCATTTGTGCAAGACAACAGATGTCCGGCCAAAAACTCTTCTACGTCCTCGATGGTATCATGATACAAAGCAGCGATCAGGGTGTCCTCGTCGTGTGTATACTGAAGCAGAATCAGCATGACTGCCAAGGGGTGAATTACATAAGGCGTACCATTGCCTTTGCGCGTAGCTCCTTGATGCAGAGCCAGCACATGAACAATGGCTTTTTCCAAGGCTGGCGTGTACATCATTTCCTCCAATATAATGACCTTACCATTAATTAAACGCTAGTCTTTTTTGAAAATTTAGTCAAGCGTGGATAAGAAAATAAGAAAGTAAAAAAATAAAAAATAGGTGCCGTATTTAGTTTCTTGGTTTCTTGGTTTTTTAGTTTCATGCTATTATATACACAATATGTTCTGGAGGAAGGATAAGAAACTTAAACCAAAATACTTTGAAGTTCCAAAACCTTTTTGGCGCTTTGCTTTAGTTAACTTAGCCGGTGGTATTTTCCGCGGCATTGGTTACTTTATCGGAATCACTGTAATTGCCGGATTGCTTATCTGGACCCTAAGCTGGTTCCCATTTTTTGATGGGGTGATTGAATTCTTTAAAAACTGGAGGTAAATATGAGTCAAAAACCAAGCTTTCCCAAAAATGCTATAGGTCATCATATCCTCGAACAAGTTCCAACCGGTCGACAAAACACAACTGTAGAAGCCATGCGTAAAGAATTAATGGAACGAGCTTCAGAATGGGACACTGTGAATTATATTTATGTGATTGACTCCAAGAATAAGGCACTTGGAGTTATTTCGATTAAAGAACTGCTAAAAGCTGCACCGCGACAGAAACTTCAAAGCCTTATGTGCCAGGAGTTGGTACTGGTTCATCCCTACACCCGCAAAGAACGTGCTGCTATGCTGGCTATTCGACAAAACCTTAAGCAGTTACCTGTTGTCAAAAAGAACGGGATCTTGATGGGTGTTTTCGGTTCTGACGATGTAATTAATACTTTGCACTCTTCCCATGTTGAAGACATAATCTACTACTCTGGTCTGACTTCGGAAAAAATGCAGATCCAGGAAATCTTAAGGGCCGGCATTGCTAAATTGGTTAGGATGCGTTTGCCTTGGCTGCTAGTTGGACTGGCTGGCGGAATTGTGGCTACCTTTGTGATCAGTTATTTCGAAGGTGCATTGGAAGAAATCATTGCTCTGGCATTTTTTATCCCAGTAATCGTTTATATGGGCGATGCCGTTGGCCACCAAACTCAGTTAATCTTTATCAGATCGCTTGGCAATGAAGAGATTAATCTAAAAACTTATGTGTTGCGAGAGGTTGCTGTAGATTTTATTATCGGTATTATTCTGGCACTTGGTTTGATTATGTTTGCTCAGGTTTGGCTTGATTCCTCGGTCGCCGCCATGATTATCGGCCTGACCATGTTCATCAATATCTTTAAAGCCGGATCAATTGCTTTAGGTATTCCGCTCTTACTTCAGAAAATGAAAAAAGACCCAGCCCTTGGTGCTGGCCCGTTTACCACAACCGTCCAGGATCTTTTATCGATTATCATTTACTTTGCGATTGCGACTTTATTCTTGGGGTAAAATGGAATCAACAAACTTTAGTTTGTTCCAGACGGGATCGACAAGCGTAAGCTTGTCACATTAAAAACCTGACCCGGTGGTCAGATTTTTTGTTTTTATACTTGGTGTTGATTTGACTTTTTAGATTATTTAGCTAAGATGACACCAGTAGCTATGTGAGGAAAAACAATGAGTCGACAATCTCTGCCAGCAACAACAAAGAACCATCGCATATTTCTCAGATATCTATCTCGTTTGGCGTCGTTGATAAACAAACGCAATCAAATCCCACAGCCACTTCTGGTTTTCCTGGCAAAGCACCTGTTCTCCTGCCATGCGGAAATCACTGTTCGACATCTGATTAATTCCGGGTTAATCACCACCAAACAGACCGAGTCCGGATTACGTTTGTACATTGACCGAGACAAATTGGATGCACTCTCTATGATCTCGCTACCAGGACAAGGCTCGATTAACTTCCCTGATCGATCATTACAATCCTTAGCTAATCACTGGAAAGCTGGGGTTCGCTCATTTAATGCTTCGCATTTAAACACCCCTGATACTCAATACGATTACAAAACCGACAAAGATGCAACCAGAAAAAGAGACTATGGGTTTGCAGAGGCAAAAAAACGCAACCAGCGTAATGCCATTATCCAAGCCCAAACTCTGGTCAACCACATTTTCATGGAGACAATTTTCCAAGACCAGCTCAACCACGAACTTTCTTGTGCGGTTATTCTGTTGGGTTTTGAGGGCGAAGGTAATCCGATTGGTCGACGTCAATCCTGGAAACGTCACGGATCATTTGACTCAGTAAGACGCGGCAATGAAGCTGGTCATCGCTGGTGGGTGACTGAACACGGTCGCAAGTTTGCTACTGATTCCGGCTTACAGCCCACCATTGATAATGCCCAAGCTGAAAAAAAGATCAAGGACAACCCGGTCAAACCCAGACACAATCCTCACCTATAAAAAACGAAAAGCCCCACAAATCTTCAGGGGGCTTTTTTATTTGTGTTTCTTAAAAGTCTAAACCTTCTCGAGCCAGAACCACTCTACTAAAGTAGTGTTTTTTATTTTGGATTTCTGATATAAGATCTGCGCGATCCAAAAACTATTCCCAACGTTAAAGGTTGGGAATGTAGACAGGCTATCGAGGACTGGCAAGCGCCTGACCCCATAAGAATCAAATTTTTTGTATTTTACGTTAGAATATATTTATTTAAAACGACGTGTTTGTACGTACGTACGAACAAATCCGTCATGTCTAGAACGTGTTCACTAACAACCTAACGGCTGTCATTCCTCAAATTGAAAGACTTACCAGCCGTCGCTAAAGCTATGGCCGGCAAGAAAGCCTTCTTCTACATTTTAACTTTGACACACTGAAGTGTATCGGTTCCTTCACTCAAACCCCCCTTCGAAGGGGGGCTAAAAATCTAAACCTTGTCGCGCCTGGATTCCTTGGTCAAAGTAATGCTTTTTGTTCTGCACTTCAGAGACCAAATCAGCACGGTCGAGAAGCTCCTGTAGGGCGTTGCGGCCGGTGAGAATCAGCTCAATCGTGTCTGGCCGAACATTCAGGATTGATAGCACTTCGTCGACCTTAATCATCCCAAGGTTGGTTGTTGTATTCAGTTCGTCCAGTACTATCAAATCGTATTTTTTCGATTCAAATAATTGTGACAACTTATCTAGCCCACGAGCTGCTTGAACACGATCTTGATCTGTGATCGTGAAATCGAACTTATCCGAAGTTATCCGCCGGTCACGGCCAAAGGCCCACCAATCAACTCCCAGACGATCTAAGACAATCCGCTCACAATATCGCTCCCCACCTTTATCGAAAAACAAGACAGCCACGCGCTTATTCGCACCAACAGCCCGAACAACCTGACCAAGTGCGGCCGTAGTCTTACCTTTTCCATCTCCAGTGTAAATTTGAATTAAACCGTATCCATTTGTATTTTCCATAAGCTTCTGTTAAATTATACCCGGCATCGAATAAATCATTTGCGGAGGTGCTATGCCGGCTCCAAACTTACCGCTTTGCCGACGAGACTACAAGATCTTGATCTTGGCTCAAAATGTTGGTCAAAAGCTAAGGCAACCGAAATCAATCCCATACGGTTTGATTCATCAGATCTTTCAACATGTTCTTTACATTGACCCTGGTCCAGCGATCAGAAGGCTGTTCGATCAAGGTTTTATGGTTTGGATAAATCCCCGAGTTTCAGTTCGCATTCCCAGTCTTACCAAGTACGACAAGCAACTGCTTTTTGGTGATGATGACACTATCTGGCCGGATATTTCGACAACCAAGATTGCTGAAAACTGGCGTAATAAAGAAGCTGATATTTTCTGCAGAACCTCGGCCAAGGATACGGAAAGCGAGGCCAAAACAAAAGCGGCTGCACAAAAACAGAAAGAATACTATGCCAGAATTTTGGCCAGGGAAAAAGCTGGTCAACAAGCTTTGGCCAGAATCGATATTGACCAGGTCTTGGCTGATCACCGGGTAAAGCAAAATAAATTTGGGGGTAGTCTGCCAACAGACATTTCCCAGAATGTAATTGCTAGAAAAAGAGGCCAAAACAAAGCCAGTGCAACCTATATTCACAAAGTGTTGCAAAAGCAAGGTCTTTTGCGTTGGAAATATTGGTTTTCAGCTGACAAAAAAAATAAACAGCGCCGCTGGTACGTAGCTAAACCAGAACAAGAAAACAAGGAAATACCATGAATGTTCTGAAAACCGGACTGAGTTGGCGCGATTTTGAACTGCTGAATCTGGCTTATGCTGTCAGTAAGAAACTAGGCACTCCGGCGGTTATTCCTTGGGTTCTGCTCTTCAAAATCTTTGATGAGCATGTCTCGATCAACACCGGAAACGTTCTGGTTTACCTCAGCAAAATCAAGCTGATCAAAAAGGTCAATGAAACTGCAGAACTGGTTCGTTTAAGTGGTTATGACCGAAGCTTGCTCTTTGGTAAAGATGAATTTGAGTTTGATTTTTCACCCAACACTGCCGGAATAATTGCTCAACGCTGGGAACAAAACAATGGTCGTATCTTCGACTATACAACCTGCAGTCAAATCCCTGCCAATGAGCTGGTTGAAACGGATGATTTACACCACGGTCGTGGCGGTGGAACAGGTCCAACAAGATCAGGCGAACCAATACTGAGAAGTATTGATCTGGAACAAATCGTGGTTGATCATAAAGAAGCTCAAAATCTTCGCGGTGAGGCTTTGTTGGCCCACATATCCAGGTGGGTAATTCAACGCCACTGTGATAACGGTATCAAGGCCTCACAGGTTCAAATGGCCATGAAACGGATCGGGATCCTTTGTGCCTTACATGATTCAGACCAGGCAGAACGTTGGTTCCTAAGCACAAAAGGTAACCAAACTGCTGAGTCTTCAATTGCTTGCGTTTCCTTTACCAAGCGAGACAAAAGCAAAATCGCTCGTGGCATGGTCAGCCGATAATCCGAGACTCATTCTGAGTCTCTTTTTTCTTTCCCTCAACTACAGCCTGAGGTTGCACCGCAATTCAAACATTTGTAGCAAGCTCCGTTTCGAACCATTACTGATCCGCAAGTGTCACAAGGCGGGGCATCTGATTGATTATCAAAAGTGGCGCCTAAATTCTGATTTGAAAGGTCAACCGAATCTTCCGGTTTACTAGTGCCGTTTTCGAATAATTTAGATTGTTCGGCTTTATCATCAGCTATTTGATTACTGTTTTCATCTGGATTTACCACAACTGCTTCGCTAACAACTTTTTCAGCCAAGGCCTCTTCTTTATCAGTAATGGTCACATTAACACCAACGGCAATGGCATCTTCCGGAGCCAAGAATTTCATCGCCATCCAACGGAAAATATAGTCAACCAATGACTTAGCAATACGGATATTCGGATTATTAGTGTAACCGGATGGCTCAAAGCGCATGTGAACGAACTTGTTTACCAGCACGCTTAAAGGCACTCCGTATTGCAGACCAATTGAAATTGAAACAGCAAATGAATCCATAAGTCCGGAAATCACCGAACCCTCTTTGTTCATACTGATAAAAACTTCTCCTGGGGTACCATCATCATACAAACCAACCGTGGCATACCCAACATGATTGCCAACAACAAACTTGTGAGTGATTGATCGACGCTCATCCGGCATTGGTCGACGACGTGGTTTGTACTCAATTTTAGTCTCAACTTTAGTCTTAGATTGATCTTGATCAAGCGAAGTGGTTAATGGCTGTTGGCGCTTTGATCCGTCACGATAAATGGCAATTGCTTTTAGTCCCATTTTCCAACCTTCAGTATAGACCTCAGCTACTTGTGCCGGTGTGGCATCATTTGGCATGTTGACGGTTTTTGAAATTGCCCCTGAGAGAAACGGCTGAACTGCCCCCATCATTCGCAAGTGACCCATATAATGAATTGTCCGCAAACCATTCTTAGCTTTAAAAGCACAGTCAAAAACTGACAAATGTTTTTCTTGAATATGTGGTGCACCCTCAATAGTGTCTTTTTCATCAATAAACTTAATAATGTCATCAATTTCTTCTTTGGAATAACCGATTCGATCCAAGGCTTCAGCAACGGATTGATTAACGATCTTGACCATTCCTCCACCAACCAGCCACTTATACTTGACCAAAGCGATGTCTGGCTCAATTCCAGTAGTATCGCAGTCCATGAGAAAGGCAATAGTACCGGTTGGGGCCAATAAACTTATCTGGGCATTACGCACTCCACAAACCTCGGCTTTATCAATAACTTTATCCCAGCCAGCCAAAGCCTCAAGTAAAACCTCCTGATGACTACCGTCCTTTGCAATATCTTTGGTTGCTGTTTGATGCATTTTCAAAACATCTAAAACACTTTCCCGATTTTTTTCATAAGCTGAAAAAGTCCCTTTTCGCTTGGCAATACGGGCAGACTGTAAATAACAGTGTGCGGTCATCAGCGAAGAGATTGCTGCGGCCATATCCCGACCCTGGTCTGAATCATAAGCCACACCCTGACTCATTAACAGTGCCCCTAAGTTTGCATAACCAATACCCAAAGCTCGATATAAATGTGAATTTTGTTCAATGGCCGGAGTGGGGTAACTGGAACGATCAACAACAATCTCCATGGCAGTGATCATTATCTCAGCTGCTTTTTTAAAAGCCTTTGGATCAAAGACCATTTGCCCGGTTGCCGGATCTTTTTTTCGAAACTTCATCAAGTTTAATGATGACAAATTACAAGCTGAATCATCCAGGAACATATACTCACTACAAGGATTAGAAGCATTAATTCTGCCTGAACCCTTGCAAGTATTCCAGCGGTTAGTTGTAGTATCATACTGCATTCCCGGGTCACCACACTGCCAAGATGCCTGACAAATCTGATCCATTAAATCTCGTGCCTTATGCTTAACCGAAGGATTGCCAGTGGTAACCTCATAGGTCTGCCATTCATCGTCATTCTCAACCGCTTTCATAAAATCATCAGTTACTCGAACAGAGTTGTTGGCATTTTGGAAGAAAATTGAACTATAAGCCGGACCATCTATTGAACCATCATATCCGGCATCCATTAAAGCCCAGGCCTTTTTCTCTTCTTGATCCTTACAATTAATAAATTCTTCAATATCCGGATGATCGATATTAAGGATAACCATCTTGGCAGCCCGACGAGTTTTTCCACCAGACTTGATTACCCCGGCAAAAGCATCAAAACCCTTCATAAAAGAAACCGGACCTGAAGAACGGCCGTTTGAACCACCAAGAAATTCCTTTGAAGAACGTAGGCTGGACAAATTTGTGCCAGTGCCTGAACCGCCTTTGAAAAGCATGGTCTCAGTTGCTGCCAGATGCATAATCGAACGCATGTCATCAGAAACGGAATTAATAAAACACGCCGAACATTGTGGGCGTGGAACAATTCCTACGTTAAACCAAACCGGTGAATTAAAGGCAGCCATTTGATTGACCAAAATATAAGTTAGTTCTTCCTCAAAAACTTTAGCATCGGTTGCTGACTGAAAATATCCGTCTTTACTGCCCCAATCAGAAATTGTTGAGCTAACTCGACCAATCATCTGTTTAACCGAGGTTTCGCGATCATCTTTTCCAATCTGACCGCGGAAGTACTTTGAAACAACAATATTAGTCGCGGTTTGTGACCAATCAACCGGCACTTCAACTTCTTTTTGTTCAAAAACGATTTCTCCTTTTTCATTGGTAATCCGGGCATCACGCTTTTCCCAAGTGATTTGATCAAAAGGTTTAATCTTGTCCTTGGTAAAAAAACGACTAAATTCAATCCCATTTCCATAAGTAGGTTCAGTAACCAAATCAGAGCGCGAACGCTGACGGTGCTCGATATACTGCTTGGCCACATGAATCATGTTGTTATCAATCAAGGTAACATTTACAACCTCACGGATGTCTGCGGTCATTGGTACGGTATGACCATCATAAATGTGGATTAAACGAGAAACCACTTGATTGGCAATATCTTCAGCGCGATTAGATTCTTTTTTGCCAACTGCATCCATGGCTGCAGCAATAGATTTTTTCAATTTTTCCAAATCAAAAGACTGCTCTTGATTGTCTCGTTTACACACAGACTTCAGTGAAGTCATAAAATTCCAAACTGCATCAGAAGCAGTATCTGCTGTTTTGGTGTCGACCTGATTCACCGCAAGCTCATTTTGTTCGGGCATAGATGGGGATTTAAAAATATTAAAGGCTTATTTATGCTTTTTCTACAGATCAAAAAAGGTGGTCCCCACAGGAGCTTCGTTCGGCCTTGCCGAGCGTTTCCATTAGGAGCTCACCGATCTCTCCTCCCTGGTCCACCTTAAGTCTGAGTAGCAACCACTAGATCTTGTGTCTCGCAATGTAATTATACCACAACATATTGTGTTGGAATATGATGTAATGTGGATAAAGGTGCGACACTAATT
The DNA here is from genome assembly GCA_043811105.1 of Candidatus Uhrbacteria bacterium. GTDB lineage: Bacteria > Patescibacteriota > Patescibacteriia > UBA9934 > CAZDDW01 > CAZDDW01. The sequence continues at coordinate 18,686 of JBDRNK010000015.1, read as the reverse complement.
TTTATTTTTGTTTAGCACTATATTTCTAGAATGGCATTGTTAAATTAATCGAGGCTGGATTTTTTATCGACTGCTGACGGAAATCTACCTTAATTCCCTTTCGTTCTCCACCAAAGTCCGGGTAAGCCAAAGCCCCGTGCTTTAATCCATACTCATAAACCTCTTTGGTCACTTTAACATCTTGTAAACAATAGTCTTTTAACTCATCCATCTGCCCTTGCTTCCAATATTCAACCGCCATTAAACCTGATCCACTCTTACCATAACCAAGTGTGGCCTGGGCAATTGATTCAAGCTTCAGGCGATGTCCTAAAGTATTAACCACTTCTTCCATAATATCCAGATGCGGCAGAACCGACAGGTCTCCTGGATAATAGTTATTCATTACTGGAATATCAAAGTGCTTGCTATTAAAACCGATTAAGCGATCAGTCTGTTCAAGGCGAGGCCAAAGTTTATTTAGCTCATCAACGGCAAAGGCCTCATAGGTATCCGTCTCATAAAAATAAACGCCTATCACTGAAATTTTAAGCGCTTTAGTGTTATACCCACCAACATCGGCAAAGGTATTCTGGGTCTCAATATCAAAGACAATTTCCTTGCTCATACCCGGTAGTAAAACTTTGAACCTTAGGTGGTTATTGAATTAGGCCTGTTACTAAAAACCAAAAACGGTTTTCTTTCTTAGCAACATTAGGTAACTGCATCCGGCTTCCTAAAATTCAAAGTTTTCCTACCGGGCATAGCAGGGGCAATAATAACACATTATGGCACTTGGTACAAATATAGGTTTGTCTTATCAACTTGACTGGTTTTGAGTAATTTTAGATTAGGATATTTAAAGGCATGACAGACGATTTTTGTGCCTGAAGGCATGGTTTTGAGTAGGTGCGACTCAAGTCTGACTTGAAATTCCGGGAGCAAATAACAAGTGATAATATCGGCTTTTGGTAATTGTTTCTTTAATACATTGCCATGATAAATCTGAACCTGATCACTAAGACCGGCAAAGCATGCACGCCAGCGCCCAATTAAAACCAAGGCCAGATTATTATCAAATCCAATCCCTTTTGCTTTAAACTTTTTAGCAGCCACAAACAAGATTGAACCTTCGCCACACCCTAGATCAAGAACGGTTTGACCGGGCTGAACATCGGCCATTTCTAGCATGACTTGAGAAATCTTTGGCTTGGTTCGAACCCAAGGTACACCGCCAATACAAGAATAAATAACCGATAAACCAAAAAATAAGGCAAACAGACATGCCAGTAGAAAAAAACACAATAATATTAAAATCAACAAATCAATCATGACACCGGTTTAAGATCAATAAAACGACGAGATAGTTCATCAATAAAAGTCACTACCCAATATTCTTTGGGAATTCTAACTGGTTGTTGATATGTTTCGTTCGCCAAATTTGTCACTCCAACCAAAGTAACCTGATTCCAAATCTGCTCCATAATTTGCCCAATAGCCGGTTCAACATCAGTTAGGTCCATCTCATTATTTCGAAAACACACTTTACCGCGATCCATATCACAAAATTCAATTGTGTAACATTCAGGCTGCATGTTCATGTTTTTGTTCTTTGTATGGATAATTATATTCTAAAAGCGTTCGATCATACTCATCTACATAGGTTTTGCTACTAATTCTACCTTGTTGATCGTATTCACAAACCATACGAAAAACATCTTGTCCCTGAAGCTGGCCGCGCACAGATTTAATACGCCCATACTTTATCTTATACACTAATTTCTGTTCTGGTAATTGACCGGCTAAACCCTGCGGTGTTTCAACAATAGTGTCGCCCTGGTGCTCAAAGTTACTTTCATAAACCGCCACCCCCTTACTAACATAAGTAGCTTTGTTTGGATATTTATCTGAGCCTTGATACTCATAAAAGGTTTGGGTTTGCATTACCTGAGAAGTAAAGGAAAGTAACCTTCCTTGCTCATCGTATTCAGGATCACAAAAAACTTTTACCTGATCATTTGCACAATATTCTTGCTTTAGACGGCCTTTTTGATCAAACTCGGAAACCAAATCAATTGTATTGCTTATGTCATTAGATAGCGGTACTTTTCTGACCCTAGACTCATTTGGTCTTCCTTTTATTGTATGATAATCCATTGTTCTATAACTAATAGTTGGAAAAATAGCAGTAATCGAAAGTGACTGTTCACGAGCAAATTCAGTCTCGAATCTACGTTTAACCAAAGTTGGGTCACTGAGAAAACGCCTACGCCCCTCTTTGTTACGTACTCTGATCTTCTGACGCTCCTCTTGAACATCAAGATTCGGAAATATCTTGGCACATATTTGCTCAGCCGCTTGATATCTTTCCAGATTCTTTTTCTTAAGCATTTCCGGATTAGTAAAAAACCAGGCCAGGGTTTCTACAAAATCTTCTTCAAGTCCAGAAACATGATCAAATCGAGCGTTGGTTAATGGAATATAGTATGTAAAATGATTGGCAGATTGAGCCACAGATTTAATAAAATCAGCTTTTGCCTGTAACATTTCAGCCGTTAATTTGTCATGACTAACATGATGAAGGGCTTCGTGAAATAAATCTCGATGAATACTTGAAACCGTAACCGCCTCAGGATCAGCCAAAAGACTAATAGCCTTCGCCTCTGGATTATAGGTTGCCGCGACTTTTAGTTTATACAGGTGTTCCGCAGAAGATTGAGAAAGCTTACTTGATGGTAATTGTCCCAGAACAGACAAAGAGTTTAGATCCTGCCTAAAATCTGCTGGTATAACAGTCAGTAATCTCTCTTGATAATCATCTCCCAATAACGCACGAAAGGCGTCTGTATTTATTCCTCGCTCAACATGAACGAAGGTATCATAATAATGTCCAACTTGGGCCGGTTCTATTTCCAACCCTTCAAAGCTAACATTATCAAGCATATCCATAACAGCCCTTTTTGTTTCCGCATCTGGTTCTTTGTGAACAAAACAATTGTAAGAACCATATTGTTGTTCCCAGTCATGATTAGTATTACTAAACCATTTACCAAGTAGTGTTTTTCCTAGCCTCTCTGCTGCTTGATATATCTCCCTGCCCTGATAACAATATTTTTCACTTATTGTTTGTCTTTGCTGATCACCCATTTGATCAACCATTATTCTTTTCTCTTTCGCACTTGCTTGAACAAACTCTTTTCCTAGTTCTGAATTTATGGCATCAAGAAACAATTTAGGTGACTTTGGAAAGCCGGCTCGAGACAGTTTTAGATAAAAGACATAACCAAGCGGGTTATTAAAATAATCTTCAACGGTTCTCATATCATTTGTTACATCAGCTAAAATACGGACTGAGCGCTCTATTATTGGCATTTCAATTTCTAATCGTTCACGCAACATTCTATGAGACTCTAAAACTTGTTGCAGTTCTTGGGCTGCCTGAATTGATTTGTCTTGTTCAGGATTTTCTGGTTTATATTTCTCACTCATAAAACAACTCTTTGGCAGCTTCCCAGTGCCGATCGTCTCCAGCTTGTTTCATAAAATACCACCACTCAGCTCCCCAAAGATATGATTCGTCTAAACCGGTCTGTTCTGAAAACTTAACATTGTCCTGAAACGCCTGGACATCAAATGATTGATATTGTTCCTCAAGACTAAATTCTTCAATCGGCTTATAAAACCATGGTTCGGCCTGGAGTTCGGAAACAATCACTTGATCAGCTAAAAGTTCTGCGGCTCCAGCTTTGGTTCGATAATATTCCGGACTAAGCGGATAAAAAGCAAATCCCGCAATTTGATCGTAAACCAAGCGATACATTGATACTCCTAGCACATCGGCTCGGACTGCCATATCCAACCAAGGCTCTTGTTCACCGCTGGCTGTTAACTGAATTGGTCGATCATCAAGCGATCGAACCAGATCAATTTCTTGATTCAGCCGTTCTGAAGTAATTGCCGGACAACCTTCACCAAAAGCTAAAAACGGCTCGTTTTCTACTTGCCAACGAACCACAACCGGATTTGATCCAATGTGAGACACCACGGCTGATATCATTTCTAACACTGCCTGTGCTTGTCCAGATTCTGATATTTGTCCAAACCAGTCTGGTAACCAGCACTCTGGCCAGCGTGGAACTTTTTGTCCAATAGCAAGAGTTATCTCAACATCATCACGCATCGAGGCTTGCCAAAGATACCAATCTAATTCTCCCCAGTCATATTGACCACGAGCTATTTCAATCCGATCCCAGTAAACCGGGAATCGGAACTTACGTACTCCAACCTCATCTAACAACCCAATAAACACATCGCCCGGATTCAAACCAAGCTCTTCGGCATAGGCAACACTAAAAGTTACTCCAAGCTCTTGTTCAGAATCATTTCGTAACAAACCAAATAAAGCAATAAAAAAAATGCCGACCAGCATTGCCCCCAAGAATATAAAATCAGTTTTACGAAGTTTACGCATAAGTTGAAAGTAGAAGGTAGAGGGTAGAAAGGGTCTGAATTGACGGCCAGCCATTATAAAGGACGAAGATATCCTTTTTGTGACGACATGTGGAGCTGGACCCACTACCCAATGATCAGGATGATAATAATAGGTTGTGGTCCAGCGGAACTCGAACAAGGCCAGAAACCTTTCTTACAGGATAAACTCTGGCCTGGCCGAGTGCTCTGAACAAAAAGGATGTCTGAGTCCCATGGCTGACCAGTAAGATTACTCAATCTCCTCTTTCTTTTCCCGAATAAACGCTAACCAACCCTCAATTAAAGCAATTGCCATTTTAAACGGTGCTTCAACAATATAATCTAAGAAGAACAAAAAGACATTAATCCGCGGTGCTCGTAAAGCCATCCAGCGTCCAGCCCGAATAATCGGTAAAAAGTAAAAATCGAATAAAGCAGCACCAATTCCTCCACGACCCTTAACAATCAACAAATCACGTTTGGTCATACGAATTCGCACCCCAAAGAACATAACCAAGGACAAGAAGAACAAGAAAATGAAAATCGACAAAGTGTTAAAATCAACCTTATATAAAGCATAGGCAATCAACCCATAGGAGACAATAAACATCAGCAGGTACAAGATATCAAAAATCCGTCCAGCAGTTGAACGCCAAGGACGTTTGGTTCGATAAACCAGCGACATATCCCCTTCTCCATAAAGCACAGCCTTTAAAGTTGAAAAAATCATTTCCGTGTTCTTTTTTTGTGGAATAGACACGGTCATTCCAATTATTCCCAGCAAGATTGGGAAAAAGATAATATTGGTAATTAAAGGGATATAATTTGTAGTCTGAAGCACAACCACATCATAAGGTAGCTCGATAACTAGAGCCAGCAACATTTTAGTAAAAAACAAGAAAATTACTGCTCGAATAATTCCGCGCCGGGTTCTGGAATAAAAATCTTTATATCGAGTTGCTGCTGCTTGATTAACTGCCTTTTTCAGACCTGCCTCAGTACTTAGGGTATCAATTGCTTGTTCCGGATCCTTAACAATAACGTCATGCAAAACATTAAACATGATCACATAACGACGAACTAAACGATTAAGGGAATCAGCGGCCGGATGATTAACTTGGGTTTCTACATGATCATGAACCTTGCTCAGATTACCAGCAATATCTTCAATCAAAGCCTGACTAGCTTTTGGCCATTCAGGATAAAACAGCAAAAATACCCGATATCGCAAACTCGCAATATTTGAACGAAGCAACGTTCGGTATATAGCCAAAAACAGTTGCATCTCGCGATCCTCTTTTCTTATCAAGCTGGATTTCCACTCAATCTTAGATTTGGCTACGGTATAGGCATAAGTTGCCAGCCCCTCTGCTTCAAGCGGAGGATTGATCAAATATTCAACCTCAGTTGATAACAGGTCCAGTAACCAAGCTGACATTTCCTCAGGATCAGCTTTTTGTTTTCCGGCTACTTGAAACAGTTTTCTGTATTTACCCAAAACATCGGCTAACTCATTGATTACAGAAGTGGCGATCTGATTGTTTGGCAAATACCCGGCCCAGATCAATTCATGAAGCAAATCTCGAGCCACCTCATACATATCTTCTTCACCATCAAGATGACGCTTAAGAATGCGACGGATCGCATTACTGCGTAAGCGATGTACTTCGTCATACTCAAGGGTGTTGCGCACAGATTCATAAATCGATGCGGCTTTGGAAACGGTTTCATCAACTGAAATAACCTCGCCTTTAGGCGGGGTTGGGTCTGTGTGTCCTTCAGCAATAGCTGAAATAAGTTTTTCGAGCTGTTTGCTCATACCCGGTAGTACAACTTTGAATTTTTGGACTCAAGTTGTCTTAATAATAGATGCTAAGAATAAAAGCCTTTGTTGGTTTTTAGCAACCCTGTTTATTTACACCCGGCTACTTAATATTCAAAGTTGTACTACCGGGCATATCGTGTATATTATAGCTTATTTTCTAGAATCTGTAGAGGCTGGATATATTAACAGATTTATCGATTCTGTCAATATAAAAACCACGAACCGAGTAGATTCAATATTACCCAACCTTTAAGGTTGGATTTTTTGTTGTGGATAATTTTGACAACAAGCTTAAAGACAGCTAAGGTGCTGACAAGGAGGAAACAATGAAGTTTACTATACTCATCCTCGTGCTTTCACTTTTAGTGATTTCTGCAAATGTAACTGCTGCTCAAGAAGACAATGTCTCAGTTTCTGCAGCCAGTGAAAATCCGTTGGCTTGGGCTGGGTTCGAAATCCAGCCGTACTTGGCAACTCAGGTTCCTGTGATTCAGGACCGTCTGGCTATCACAGCTACCCTGATCTACTTTGGCAACAGCTCAAGCAAAGACAGTCTCGGCTACGCCTACTTTGGACCCTCGTTCCTACCAGCTGACTGGGTAACGATCTCACCAATGATCGGTCTGGTAAACGGCTGGTTTGAATACGAGTTCAAGGTAAACGGAGAAATCGAAACAAAGCCAGCCCCTGGATTCATTGCCTCGCTTTGGATCGAATTCTCGTTTGAACAAGAGCGTCTGGAAATCTCGGCTCAAATCGATGGTTACTTTAACCACGAACTTAAACAAGCCGAACTCTACTGTTTTTACAAAGCTTCATACCTGATCAAGCCATACTTGAACGTTGGTCTACAAGCTGAGCAAGTATACCAGAGCATCATCCTTGGCCCACACATTGGAACAACCTTTGGTCCTTTTCACACAGAACTTCAATACTATCTTGTACCAGAAACCAGTGCACACAGCTTGCGCTTGGTAACCGGTCTAGGATTCTAAAAACAAAAACAGCTCAAGGCGCTTACCCGAGCTGTTTTTTACTTGAAACTTGTTACTTGAAACTTGAAACTTTCTTCTTATGCCTCTGACTTAGGTAGAATCTTAAACATTCCACAGTCACAGACAGAACACTTTCCCTTCAACGCTGGACGTGTTCCACCACCCTTTGCTGGCATATCTACTTTCTCTGCATCCTTCATCTCTCTTTTTTCTTTGCATTTGACACAATAACCGATTGTGCCGGCGTACTTGTCATCTCCCATATTTATCTTATTTAAGTGATTTATTATGTATTTAAGGGTGCTTAAGCCTGGTTATCCACAAGCCAAGCTTATCACAAGTATAGTCTAGCTTATTTTAAGCTTATTGGCTAGTAAGCTATCAACAGGTGTATTTAAATGACAAGCTTACGCTTGTCGATCCCGCAACACCAACATCAAATCCGACACGTTCGCTCCAGTTTTTCCAGTCTTGATTTGACACTCTAATTTCTGAAAAAACGGATATGAATCATTGGTTTTCAGCGCCGTTTTTGGATCCAACTTGCGTGTTTTAATTGATTCTAAAACTTGTTCATCAATAAAAGCTCCGGCCACTGGTGTGTTGTCGATCCCATCGCTTGCGACTGAACAAACTAGAGTATCTGGTGGCAATTTTGCGATCGAGCCTAGAATCAACTCTTGATTCCGACCTCCCTTGCCTTTTCCACGAACTGTTACCGTGGTCTCGCCAGCTGCAATTAAAGCTTGACCGGGTTTAGCCTGCTTAGCCAGATCAGCCCCCACTTTTGAAGCCTCGCCTTCAAGTTCATTTGATAATAAACATACACGATACCCCAGCTCTTTAGCTTTTCGTTGCATCGCTTCTGTGGCAACCTGATTATTAACCAGCAAATAGTTTTGCACCCGCTTAAAATATTTTTTTTCTTTTGGAGTTTCAATGAGTTCAGAATATGGAACCTTGCACTTATCAAATATCTTGTACTTCTTTATTATCCGTTGTGCATCAAGTACTGTTGTCTTATCCATAACTGTCGGACCAGAAGCAATCACACTTAAATCATCGCCTGGCACATCTGAAAAAATAAGTCCGACCAAAGTGGCTGGATGAGCAAAGCGTGCAAACTGTCCGCCCTTAATCAAAGAAAAATGCTTGCGCACAGTATTGATCTCATGGATAGAAGCACCTGACCGAAGTAAATAATCATTAATCTTGATTAAATGATTGCTGTTCAAATGAACAGGTTGCGCCAGTAAAGCTGATCCGCCACCAGAAACAATAGTGATAATTAGATCAAGAGAAGTGCAAAAATTTAAAAGCTCGATTATCTTCTTTGTGGCCTGAATGTTTTTAGCAGATGGCAAAGGATGGGTTCCTTGAACATACTCAAGCCGCTTTAATTTTCCAGGTTTGAGGTCAATCACAATTCCGCCAGTGATTTTGGATCCAAGTATGCGTTCAAGTTCTTTGGTGGCATCATATGAGGCCTTTCCTACGCCGATAATAAAAACACGATTAAATTTCTTTAAATCATATCGCTGGCCTTGAACCTTAAGAATTGAACCTTTGAGCTTGACTGCTTGATTAACAACCTGTTTAGTGTTGATCGCTTGTAATCCAGCTTCAACAATATTCAAAGCATCCTTGCGCAACTTAGTTGTGGCAAGTTTTTGATAATTCTGGATAATATGTTTCTTTGACATCTGTTTCATTATACCAAAAAGAGAAGATACTGGCTTGTTATACAAGTTATCCCCAACTGGTGTCAGACACCGGTTGTGGAAAAGTTTTGAGTTTGGAGTTTTGAGTTGTGAGTCTTCAAAAAACTCATAACTCATAACTCAAAACTCATAACTAAATAAAAAACCTCCCCGACTACGTGGCCGGGGAGGTGTGGTACGTTGGGAATCCAGGTCGCGATGACTAGGTGAACCCAACGGGACCCTGAGATGTGCTCGTGATTCGGGTCCAGTGTGATCACGAGGAGTTATGCTGCGGAGTTACGTCCTTTCGCAGCGGGGTTGAGATCAGGGGAAATCCCTGATCAAAGGAAGGAGTGGACAGAGCCGGTGCAGTCGCAACGCGACGCCGTGGAGGCCTGCGGTGAAACCCGCAAGCCGGCTTTTATAAGCCGCGGCTATGCTGGGCGAAATACACCGGCTCCATCCAACTCCAGAACGGTTAAGTATTCATCAGCAGGCGAATCCAGAGTACGTACCCTGGCTGCTAACAAACATGGATCACACTCCTCGTGAGCTTCCAGGGGATGCCACGCCCCCTAGAACTCGCACCGGTCAGGTATTCGCTCCTGTCCGGCCGAGCACAAAGAAGTGCGTGTATACGACACATGGTGAGCTTTCTGAGGCTGCTCACTACTTAACCAGAACTCGGTACCGACCCGCCAGGCTACAGTCGCGTCCAACTAGTGGAGCGTCGGTATGCCGGGCAACGGTAATCAGGGACCATTCCGGGGATGCAGGTTCGGCCAGACAAGAAAAGGCCGCATGCAGTTTCCCGGACACCCTGAGAACCGAGTCCTATCTTTTCCCAACCTTAAAGGTTGGTAATTTCTTTCTGTCAACCCAGTGGTAGTGGAAAATCTACTTTTTAAGCATAATTTACAAAAAAAAGAGTACCTTACCCGCATGGCAAGGTACTTTGACTACTCCCTCTTCTTTTTCTTTTGCTGTTCTTCCTGAAGCAGGTCAATCTGGGTCTGCTGACCCTCGATCACATCCTCAGTAACATCCCTGGTTTCATCCAATTCTCGCAAAGTTTCACTTAACCCGACTGTGGTTTCGTGAATTTGACCGGCAACCGCTTCAAGTCGTTGATCGGCTTGATCCAACCGCTGATCTGTGGCCTGAACGCGCTCTTCGAGCACGGCCTGACCGCTGACGACCTCACGCAGAATGTCAACCTGAGCATCTTCGACTGCACGAGCACGAACTCGTTCCATTTCCTCACGTTGGGCCTGATTGTATTCATACTGCTGATACAGCTCTTCCTCGGTTCGCGAGTATCCATGTTGGATATTGAATGGATTATTGATACTCGTATCCGGAACATAGCCTGGACTGTAACCTGGCACGGCTGGATAAGGTCCTCCGTAGACTGGACTACCAGTGGTAATTTCAAGATGCGAGCGAGTCAGGGTCGAGTCAGCCTGAGCTGAACAGAACCCGGCTTCACCGCCGTTGTCCATACACGCCATGTAGGCCAACAGCTGGGCCATTGTCCGCTGAACCTGTCGCGGTGTGGCTGTAGGAAGGATGACGTCGAGCTGTTCGACCTCTCCACCCTGACCGATCCTGATCACCAGGTGATCTCGACGCTTTTCATCTTCATCATCCTGTGCCAGAACTGGAACAACCAGCCCCACAACCAGAATCATGCTTGTGAACAAAAAGAACAACCTCATCTCTCTCCTCCATTCTCCATTAAGGAGTAGTTTTGTTTGAATTTACAAAACACTATAACTCAACCTAGCATCAAAACAGATTATTGGCAATAGTTGGAATTTGCTTTCTGCAACAAGAACAAAATCCCGGCCAGTATCGGTACTCCAACCATCACAACCATGGCTGTGGAATTATCCATACCAGATTGAAGATAAGCTTGATAAGCATAGCTTAAGCCTAAAGCAAGAAAAACAACCCCACCAAAAAACGGTCGAATCCAGGCAATAACCGTGGCAATTAAAATTACCAAGCCAGGCAAAGCAGCAACTAGGGGTAAAAGCCAGGAACCGCCGTCAACAGCTACTGCTTCTTCAGCAAACATAAACACAAGAACAGTCATAATCACAGATAAAATTCGCGGTAACCAAATAATTATATATTGCATATTTCTAAGGAATTAATTCTTCACGTTTTTTCAAATTTTCAATATTTATCTGATGGTCATTGGTTTGATCAACAACGTCACCGGAAATAAAATGTTTTAACAAACGAAAGGGTATATCAATTATATAATCAGCCCATTCCGAACCAAGCAAATTCATGGCCACAGATTCGGAACTGATCCAACGTAAAATCGGATGAAATGGGTCATCTGAATTTTCTTGAATAGTATACACATTGGCACTACTTGTAGTCTTTACCCATACCACACCCGGTTTTGGCAACATCCAACTGGCAACAGGCATTGTCTGTAAGATATTGTTTGGCAAAACAGTAATCAAAGTATCCTTGTTCGCCCAGGTGAAAAAAATTGTAAGATCATAAAAAGGATACAAAATATTGTCTTGACTTTGATAATATACCACAGAATAATCTTGATTAGTTACATATTTGCCGGAAGTGAAACTTAATATTGATTCTTCTTTTAATTCTGGCTGGGGTTCTGGTTCGATATCAATCGTAATTTCATCAGTATCTTCTCCGTTCACCTCAATTATCTCCACATCTTCCATCACTTCCTGCAGGCTTTCTTCATCCAAAAATTCCCCGGTATTTGACTGTACCGGTGTATTTGACCCGGCTCTAATCCTAAAGGAGGTACAAGTTGAAGCCGTGGAAAGATTGCCGTATGAATTTTTATATTGCACTGACCACCATAAATCTTGGGCTCGCAACAAATAACTGGTTACTTGATGCGAAGTCAAATCAGAGATGAACCCTGAATCATAAAAGTCTCCTGTTCCACCCGCTTGACAAAGCGCTTCGCTTGAATAAACTCGCCAAGCAGTAGAACTGTGTGTTTCTGAGCTATCGGAAAAAGCGGAAGTGGAAAGAGTTGGAACCGTTACTTCATTTATTTTTCCATTGTTTGGCAATAAATTGATTGGCTGATCAGGAATTGAAGAAACCACTGCTTCGGCTATTTGATAACGATAGATTCCTGATCCTGTAGAAATTCCTACTGGTAATCCACCTTGACTGATATCTGAACCGCTACCATCAAAAATAAAGCTGGCAACAACATCATCGTTGGCATTATCACCGCTAACCGAAATCGTATATGGATTATAATTGGTTAAAATACCATCTGTGGCATATTCATAATCAACCAAAGTAAACCATGTCGTTTGATCATCATAATCAAAACCATCAGATCCCCAAGCACTTTCAGTATCATTTTCACCAACAAACTCGCCGGTATCAGCTACGGCCCCTGTCGAGGCTGAACCGGTGTCTGGGGTTAAAGTAATAGTATGTGAACCAAGAATTACTGGATCTAAACTTGTATCAAGCAATTCAACGGCTCCCCACCAAGCTGTACGAATAGCTGGCCCTGAATTATTGTCTGCAAAGATATTGTTTGTGTACAATGTCTCCGGATCAGACGGCTCAGTGTCCATAAAATAGATTCCGCCAAGCAGATTTCCGGAAATAGTATTCTCTAAGCCACTGCCCCCTATATTAAACGGTTCCGGTACAAGATCAGATGCCACACCAAGCGCAGTCTGTTTTCCATAAGTAGATACCAGATTATCGTATGTACTAACAGCGTAGATTCCATATTCGGTATTTCCGGTGATTGTATTATTGATAATATCGGCAGTACTACCACTCAGATACACCCCGGAACCGCCATTGTCAGTAATCGTGTTGTTTTCGATTAAGATATCATGCGCGGAATCAACGGTCTGAGCTTGTTTTCCACGCACAACCTGAACACCGTGCGATATGTTTTCAGAAATTGTATTATACTGAACCTTAACATATTGCATTAGAGCCGCATCAGCAGTTGAGTTTTCAATATTTACACCAACCTGATTATTCATGAAAATGTTTGCTCGATCTCCTTGATCTCCGACAGTAAAGTAGTTGCCGGTTCCAAACAGATTATAAAAAAGAGAAATACCATAATGGTTCCCGATTGCAGAACTGTCGGTTCCTACACCAAAGTAATTACCATAAACATAGTTATTGGTGTTGTTTTTCCAAATGCTCAAAATGACACCATTTGAGGTTCCACCGGTAGTCCCAGCTAAACCGATAAAATAATTTGCCTGATCTGCAACAATTCCACCGTTGCTACACATATCAACATCACCAATTAAACCGTCCTCATTGTTATCACAAAAACCGATGATATGATTCTGGGCATCATTACTTAAACGAATACCGACTTCAGCATTGCCCCCTGTGTACAAATCCGAAGTTCCGGTTGGATCACCACCAAAAATATTTCCGGAAATTCGATTTCCGGAAAAAGTCGCTCCATTACTGTTTCCATAAACCCCGCCTAGAGCAAAAGGACCAAAAACATTACCTTCCAAATCATCATTTGAACCATCACCATCTGTACCGATCCAATTATAACTGGCTTCAAACAAGAAAACACCCCAGCGAGCAGAATAAGCTACAGAATTGCTACCGTCCGGTAAAACATTCACATAATTTCCGGAAAACTTATTCTTGGTTGAGCTGTTTTCAATATTTATTGCATTATATGCACCAACGCCAATCACATTTCGAGCCTGTTCTGCAGTACAAACAAAAGCCGGAAAATCATCACCATCCTCATAACCAATAACATTGTTATCAGAACTATTAAGATTCAAATCAACATAAGCGTGAGTCAAAGTGCCTCCACCATTAGGGCTTGAAGTTGTTCCATCATCATCCAATCCTATCCAGTTTCCGGCAATAATATTATTATCAGCCTGACCAAGATATATACCGGCAACCAAATTACCAACCACAACATTCCGCTGATTTGCGTCCGGTGATCCTATACAATCCATACCCAACAAACCATTTTCAGCAGCTGTATAAATTCCATATTGTGAAAAACCTTGAATTTTCAATCCACTGATTCTAGTTCCATCCGCTGAATCAGCAATTGAAAAACCTTTAGTTGCTCCGGCCGAGGTTGTTAATATAATTCCCGGACGATTACCTGCAACCTCCCATTGTTCTTCAGCTGTAATTGTAACTTGCTCATTTATGTTTGGTAGATCCGAGATCACACCGATTGTTTGCTGCGTGGTTGTATCAATTCCGGCAAAATCAATCACCTCTGCACCTATGGTAGCGTTGGCCTCCTGAATCGCTGCACGCAAAGTACAGACCCCCTCAGCTGTGGCACAAATTCCATCGCCAGCCAAATTATCTTGTCCATCTCCTAAGTCATTAACAGAATAATCAGCGGCAGGAGTTAAAGCGCTAGACAATACTATAAACAAAAAATAACAAAATACAAAAATCAGTCCTAAGATCAGAATCCTGGTTATTTTATTTATTTGACCATGAGTCATATGTTATTCAAGTATACCAAAAATCTGATTTAGACACTATTGACTTGACGAAAAGCTGATTTAGTAGTACTCTGCAATCTTGTACCTTGGAGACAAACAATGTCAAAACGAACACCGACTCTGACCTTGATTCAAAATCAGTTCCACGGCATGACTGTGCGTCCACCATCGCGCGGTCAAAGACGAACAGCTAGAATGTATCCTGGAAGTGGGACGGCTCGAACGCTTTCAGTCCATGAAAAAAACACCAAAGATATTTCCCAGGCGATCAATGCACTGACCAAACTGCAAGGCTATGCTGAGCAACGCCAAGCTTTGATCATGGTTAAGTGGCTGTTGGATGGAAATATTCGGGTGTCGTCTGATCAGAATATTCCTGATCAAGATGCAACTGTAGGCTCGTGCCTGGTGTGTAAGTGTGCTGATCAAGATGATCACAATCGCTGGATGCATAGCTGGCACCTTCGCTTCAACCGGGCAACACATGAGATCATTCGCTCTTCTGATGTCAAGATGGAAACCTTGTGTAAGATTTTGCAAACTCGTTTGGACCAGGGTTGGATCAAAGACCCACCTGGTCGTGGCTATGCCGAAGCCTTGATCACTTTCTATCTCAAACCCTGGGACTGCGCCGAATGGTTGCTTGAGTGAACTAAAACAGGACTGCAAGGGAGAAGACCATGACCACTGCATCAGACAACAAAGGACTAGACGAAGCTGATCTGAATGGATGGGAACAACCGGTGCGTCAGGCATTTCTGTTGATGCTCAGGCAACGTCAAAAAGACGGCATGCCCGGTTTCAACCTGCCGGACGAGCTGTTCGATCAGATCCAGATCGTTGGACGCAAAATCGAATTCAATCCGACTCTGGGCGATGCCTTTGCTACCCTGTGTCTGGAACTCAGGCCAGAACAAGCCGAAGTGGCCACCTGCCAGCTGATGTATCGCATTTTCAAAAACCCAGTTGTCCCGAAGTGGTTCTCAATTCTCTGCCTGACCAGGAAGATTGCCCTTTAGCCAGACACAAAACAGCCATACTCATCTGAGCATGGCCTTTTTAATTGACACGACGCTGTTTTTGTATTATCCTCTTTGACCAGGAGGAAAGCTGTGCAAGAGTTAATACGTACCACTGCCATCGCGTTTTCTAGCTACATGTTCGTCTGCTTTAGCATCTATGGATGTCAGGCTCTGTTCATTCCTGAATTTGAACAGATCAAGTGCCAACCACCATCAACATTTAGTGAACAACCAAAATTCAATACCGAACAGATCGGCTCTGAACCAAGGTATCTAGAACTAGTTCTTGATGACAATGGTGAATGCTGGCTGGAACTACTGGCAACTGAACAAGTCGAGTCGATTCAGGTTGAAATCGAACAGATAAACGAACTAGATATACAACCGATTGGAAACCTGATTCTGGTCGAACAGGCTCGTTCAAGCCTTCGCCCAGCAATGAGCTTTCCAACGATCGACTCAAGCACCTTCCAAAATCAACCAACTCAAGACCAACAAATCGGATTTCATCTGTTGGCTAAGACAAAGGAAACGACTGTTGTTCGTGTCGGTATCGAACCCCAACAACGATCAGACGGATCAAATACAAAATAGCCACGCTCTCTCGAACGTGGCCTTTTATTTCCCAGGGGCTTTAGCCCCGTCTTGATTTTCTTTAGCCAGAAAGCAAACTGGGAAGCCAATTTTCCAATGCTCTTTTATTTTTGGAAATACGGTTACTCCATCATAGTCTGGCGTTTCTGGATCTTCACCATGATATCCAATTGTTTGACCAGATTCAAACGGTTCAAAATTTTTTTGTCCGAAATTATCAGCAAAACTCCAGCCGGCTTCGGTTAGATTAATCCGCTTGGTTATTTCGTAAACGGTTTTATCAAACTCAGGAACAGATGACAAGCTTCCACTTGTCATTCCCTTCGAAGACAAAATATTCAAAACATTCTCTAACACCTGATCAGCGCGACTAGTATCTTTTGCCCAACCGGTTTCATAACACAATCCAAGACCACCGGAAGAAAAGACTAGCTCATCTGTAGTTGCCGGCTCACCGGCTAAAATATAATTTGGATCTGTGATCACCTGGTCAGCGGAAAAGAAAGACATAATCTCTCTTGTCCCTGGCGGATCATGGACAACACACAAAAACGGATCACTAGGTTTATTGGTGGCATGTAAATCAAGACTGATATCTAGCTGACGTAAGATCGGTGCCAATTCACGTGCCCGTTCAGCTTCGTAACAATCACGTCCTTGACCAGATAAATTCGTTTCCGAGAACATTCTATTCAGATCATTTTCAATTGCAGTGGCCCGTTGATTTTTTTCAATGGCTTCTAGGTTTCCTAAAATCAGATACAACGTGCCAGCCTGTAATTGTAATATCCCAGATTCAAATTGATCTCGTAAACGCTTGACCACTTCAATCCCGGTTAACTCATTCCCATGAATTCCTCCGAGCACACCAATACAAGGGCCGGCCTGAGCCCCTTCAAATTTCCAGATTCCATTGTTTTCAATTTTAGACATGCGTGGGACCGACACCCGTAAGGGTGTCATCTTAGTGATGCCCTAACAGGCGTCTTTCCCACACATCTTAACTAAAATTAGCCCAATCATCAACCCCTATAATTGACAAAAGTGCTAATTTATGCTATTATTCAGCGTTCTCGGTACATCTGGAAAACCAATTTCGAAACACCAAAACCGGAGGAACCTGTGCAATTCTGGAAACAGTACTGGGCGCTAGTTCGTCCTTTCAAATTTCTAATCGCTGTCGCATTCGGTTTGATCATCCTGACCCAGCTAGTGCAACTGTTCAATCAATTTCTGTACAAGACAATCTTCGATCTAATCGGAATCCTTGCTGGTACAGAGAACAGCGGGGCCATCCCGCTCGATTATGCACGTCAGTTCGTTGACACTGACTCCCAGGCAACTGCTCTCTGCGCTGCCGTTGTGTTGGTCACCTTCCTCAGTGCTAACGTGATCATCGGCGGTGTCGAGTTCAAGTCCCGAAGGGCCTCGATGCGTCTGACCTTGAAGTTGAATCTCTGGCTGCAAAACCACAGTCTGGATATTCTGCTCAGACAATCGATCGGCTGGCATCAACATCGCAAGACTGGGGCTAGCATCAAGCAGGTCGACGAGGGCACGAACGCAATCGGTGCAATTACCGATTTCGGTTTCTACAGCTTGCTCCCACAGTTGGTGGTCATTCCATTGATTACAGCCATGGCCTTCTACTTCGAGTGGCGGGTCGGTCTGATCTTCCTGGTTTTGATCCCAATCAGTACTTGGCTGACTCAACGCACGGTTCAACAGACAGATCGAGATCGAAAGAACAAACTCGACAGCTACGAGGAATCAACATCCTTGTTGCACGAGATTCTGGCTAACATGTCAACCGTGCTTCTGTTCGGACAAGAACGAAACATCCGCAACAAGTTTGGACGGATCCAAGAGTCACTGCTCAAGTCCTCTTGGAATGAGGCAAATCAGTTTCACAGGATGAGTTGGCAACAACGCATGCTCCGGACCATGGCCAGCTTAGTTGTCATCGCCATCAGCCTCTGGCAGGTGCGTGAAGGCACAACGAGTATTGGCACACCTTTGCTAATGATTGCACTATGTGGTCAGCTGCTCGGTTCGATCAACCAAGCTGTTGAACACTACGGGCGGATTGCCATGCAGCAAGAAGGAGCCTCGCGTCTGTTCAAGCTGTTAAAATCACATACAGACATTTCAGTTCCGAGTGATCCGATTCCAGTTGACGGCCTGCGTGGTGCGATAACCTTCGAGAACGTCAGCTTTGGCTATCCGGATTCGGGACGAGAGGCCTTGCATCAAGTCAGCTTCGCGGCTGAACCTGGCAAGATGCTGGCTATTGTTGGTCCATCTGGTGGTGGAAAAAGCACCTTGGTCAAGTTGGCCTTACGTGCTTTCGATGCCGATGCTGGGAGCATCCTGATCGATGGCCAGAATATCCGCAAAATCGACCTGACTGCTTTCCGAGCCCAAATTGGCTTTGTTTCACAGACTGTGGACCTGTTCACTGGGACCGTGGCTGAGAACATCGCCTTTGGCAAACCGGACGCGACCATGGCCGAGATCAAACATGCGGCACAGCTGGCCTGTATAGATGCTTTCATCCAGAGCCTGCCCGACGGTTACCAGACGCAGGTCAAGGA
>JBDRNK010000014.1:0-14243 GCA_043811105.1 Candidatus Uhrbacteria bacterium | reverse complement strand
TGGAAGGAGGTCTCAACAGTCGACTGAAGGAATTATTTCGTTGTCACCGAGGGCTTTCACCCAAACGAAAACTTGCCTTAGCCGCTTGGTATCTCGCTCTTAGACAGGGGCAAAAACCAACACAAAACTTTAATTAGCTCTCAGATAACCTTTCTTTAAGCTCTCTGGTAAAAATTTGGCAATTTTGTCTGCATTAGCCCAAGCTAACATTTCATATTTCTCATCATCGGCAACATGGTCCTCGTGTACAGACAGAACCTCAGGGAAACCTTCAAAAAAACGCATCCGTGGTTTACTCGGTAAAACCGAATATAACCCCTCTATTTCTGGTAAAAGCTGCTTAACCTTATCTGAGCGTTCCTCAGCCAAACTAATCTGATCTTTAGCAAAACGAGTTAACTTATTCGGTCGCTCAACCTGATAATACAAACGATTGCGACGACGCATTTCAACGACTAACCCTTTAACTGCTAAACTGGTTAAAATTTTATAAGTTGTGCTTCGATTCATTTTTGCTGCCACAGCTATTGCAGAAGGGAAGGCTCCACCCATTTCAAGCAAAACCGAATAAACCTTGGCTTCTTTTTCGGTTAAGCCAATACTTGAGATCTTATCAATTAAATCATTTGAATTATTAAGCCTTGGTTGGGGCATAAAACTGTTATTTTGTACGAACAGTTAATATCTTCGTACCGATAATTTACCATATCTCTGCAAAAAAGTCAAGCCTATCTTGATATCCTTTTTCAACAATAATCAATGTTGTGCTATTATCACTTGTTCTGGAATACCCCTAGAACATCATGCTTTCCAAGGAGGAGACTTCATGAGACTTTTTGGCAATATTACACGTGAACAGCTATATGGCCACACAGGAATGGTTCCGGGGTCATATGCGAAAACATATCTCGCGGCAAAAATGAGGAACCGCATCATCAAAGGAGCCAGTAGACAAGAGCTAGCCATCACTGTCAATGGAGACGATGAGCGGTGGAGGATGATGTGCCGGGACGATTACCGGGACTTCCACGACCCGACCCTACATGACTTACCAGTCAAGGGAGGTCAACGCCAAGTGGACATCGTCCTCGTCAAATTCCACGAATCAACCAGCCTCTTTGACGCAATGGATTCTGCACACCACATGGGCTGGTATCTTCTGGATCGAGCTGCGGCCGAGATCCTGGTCGACCAACGTCCGGAAATGTCAATCGGCTCAATCCTCGAGCCACTACAGCAGTGTCGTGATGAGATCACTTACGTTTGGATGCTAGCTAGTAATTCAAATGGTCGGGCTATCATAAAAACGAGGGTGCACGCCGAGCTCCCCGAAGACGAAAACGTGTGGTTAGCATTTCGCACGTCGTGAGCCCCTCGCTCCGGTAAGTGAGTCTCTCATTTCTTTAAGAGGTCTGTACCGGCAGACCTCTTTTTTAATAACACAAAAACACCTCTCTTCCGAGAGCTGTTTTTGCTGGTCCCCCGAAGCTCCGTTAGGGCGTAGGAGGATGGGGCGAGTAGAGGGAGTTGAACCCTCGCCGAGAGCTCCACAAGCTCCTGTGCTAACCGTTACACCATACCCGCCATTATATTTGCATGCTTGAGTATAAAACAAAAACAAGCCATAGTCAAGGGTAAAAATAAAATACGCGAGATCCAATGACTTCGCGTATTTTATTTTATTCTAATTCTCAATCACGTACTGTACTGCATTTTCTAGCAAGAAGTAAGTGTCAGCGTTCAGCTCTGGATGCAAAGCAAACAGAACCACTTGCCCAGCGACCCCGTCATTATCACCATCATATTCAGAAGCCACAACTGCACCTTGTCCAGTTGCGGGATATGAATCAATATCCTCAGTGTAAGACAAAATTGTGGTGCCACCGGTAAACACCGGACCGCCACGATAAGCCATTTCAAATGTTTCACCAACAGCATACTGACCACCCAGGATCTCATGTTCATTTGCTACCTGAACATCAGGATTATAGCTTCCTCCAATATAACTAATCCAAGCGGTATCATAATTAGCGGTCACACCAACACCAATTCCAAGCATATCTGTTGTCCAACCATAATAATCTATAAAAGAAGCTTGTTCACTACCAGCAATAGCCCCACCACAAATTCCAATCACCCCTCCGCCTTGATCAGCAAAATCTTGAAACACGGCTTGTAAACTTACATCCATTGCATCCCATACAATCTGCTCGCCACCTGGAATAATTACCGCGGAATAATCTGTATCAATCCCACCGTAAACATTTGCTGTGGCTTCAATATCTACAGCATAACCCTGTCCGAGTAAGATACCCTCGATGATCGGCACCGTATTGCTTCCTGTATCAACGATTAGGACTGAATAATCAGACGGTTCGTAAACTGGAATTTCAGGAATAACTTCGCCATAAGCTAACCAAGCCACATCTTCAAAAGCATGAACTGTATCCCAACCCGCATTTGCCAGCTCTTCAATTCGAACCTCAAATCCAGCCACAGTCACATTTTGAATATCTGCATTTGCTACATCAGTTTCGTTCTCAGATTGAATATCTGTAAACACTGCTGGAACATCAACAAACGCATCAGAACAATCAGCTCGGAAACAAATCGTTGTCCAATTACTATCAACACTTTCAGAACCTAGAAGAATTCCATCGTCCTCTAAATCTAGTTCGGTATTAATAACCAGATAACCAACGTCTTCAACTGAATGACGACCGTTCCAAGCACCAACAACACCATTACCAATATCTTCTTCAATTTTTAACTCAGCTCCGGTTAAAGAAATATTTTGTTGATCAAGCCGAGCCGTCTCTCGATTGTATTCACTTTGTAGCTGTGAAAAAACACGTGGTGATTGAACATATGTTTCTGTGAAACTTAAATTATGCCAGGCATTTCGATTTGCTTGATTAAAACTTATCAAAGCAGATTCAACCCCATATCCAGCTACAATCTCTGTTGGATCAAAAGCAAACCATTTTACGGTTTCAAATGGATGTGCGCCGTTCAGCCAGGTACGAATTCGGCCACGGTCCTCCTCCACCTTAACCTGAAAACCAGTCGTGCTGGTGTTTCGCAAATCAACATAAGCCGCCTGACCATTATTTTCAGTTTGAATCTGAGCAAAAACAACTGGCTGATTAGTAAAGGCTGTATCAAAAGTTACGTTAGTCCATTGATGACGGACACTGACTTCACCGGACTGAATATCCAGCCCTTCAATTGCTTTGACCTGTTCTGGTACCAAATAAAAACTACCTGCAAGCAGAGTGATTAAACAAAACAGGCTTAAATATTGTTTCATATATTATTATTTTATATATTCGCATTCTTACATAGTTTACCCTTTTTTTCAAGCCTTCCACCTTTAGCTATTGTGTCGTATAATATTAGAAGAGCGAGAGGAGCCAGATGGGTATGTAAATTCTATGACAAACACAAACAAACTAATCAACGAATTTTTAGAACATCTAGAAGTTGAAAAGGGCCGGTCATTAAAAACGATTCGCAATTATAATTTTTATTTACAACGATTTTATGAATGGGCCGGTCAGCCAACACCAAAACAAATTACAAAGGAGTTGGTTCGAAAATATCGACTTTGGTTGAACCGATCAATCCCTGGCCGAGCCGGTGATAGCTTAAAAAAAAACACGCAGAACTATCACTTAATTGCTTTGCGGGCTTTCCTAAAATATTTATCAAAACGCGACATTGTAAGCTTGGCTCCGGAAAAAATTGAATTATCCAAACAACCTATTCGTTCGGTCGAGTTTTTGGAAGATGATGAATTGAACCGACTACTCAATGCCCCGATGAATAAACACTATCAAAAAACCGCAGAAACCGGCTGGTCAGCGGTTCAGCTGCGCGATCGTGCAATCATGGAAATGTTGTTTTCGACCGGTTTGCGTGTATCTGAACTGGCAAATCTAAAGATAGAACAAGTTAATTTAAAACGCGATGAATTCACTGTTCGTGGAAAAGGCGATAAACCGCGTGTGGTTTTTCTTTCAGATGAAGCCAAGATGTGGGTCAAACAATATCTTGATAAACGTACTGACACTTCACCATACATGTTTGTTTCCCATGACCGAGCCAAGAAAGGACGCAAAGAGTCCGGACCGTTAACCGCACGATCAATCGAGCGTTTGGTTCAACGTTATGCTAAGGAAGCCGGGATTACAAAACGAATCACCCCCCATACTTTTCGTCACACGTTTGCAACCGACCTGCTCATGGCTGGGGCAGATGTCCGAGCTGTTCAAGATCTATTAGGACACGCTTCGATCACAACCACACAAATCTACACTCACATCACTGACAAACAGCTTGGGTCGATCCATAAAAAATTTCATGGCAAAGGTAGAAAGAATACGAATGGTTGACCCGGCAGCTGCCGGGTTGACAAATAAGCCCAAAAATGTTATCTTTTCTTCCATGCACCAAAAAATGCACCCGTAGCTCAACCGGATAGAGCAGGAGGGTTCTAACCTCAAGGTTGCAGGTTCGAGTCCTGCCGGGTGTACCAGAAAGGAAATTGCAAGTTTGAAAAGTTTGCCTCGCTTCGCTCGGCGACTAATTTATATTCAATTTTGGGGGTAAAAACGAATTCACGATTTCACATTTTGGGGGAAGAAAATTTTTTATAAATCTTAAACAAAAATTGTATGATCATGTTTTGGATAATTGTATTTATTGTTTCATTAGCGGTACTCGTAAAAGGTGCTGATTGGTTAATTGCAAGCGCAGAAAAGATTGGGCTTGCTCTCGGCCTCTCCCCTTTTATTGTGGGTGTAACCATTGTCGGAGTTGGCACATCTTGTCCAGAACTCATTTCATCTTTTGTAGCTGTATTCAAGGAGGTACCAGATGTCGTTGTCGCAAACGCAATAGGTTCAAATATCGCAAATATTTTACTTATCGTTGGTGTTTCTGCTGTCATTGGTAGACGACTCATTGTCACAAAAAGTTTAATAGATTTAGATCTTCCACTTCTTGCCATCAGTACAGTTTTGCTTTTGGGTATCGTGTGGGATAAACAGATTACTTTTGGTGAATCACTTCTAATGCTTGCTGCATACGGCATATATTTGCTTTACACTGTTTTACATAAGGACACCGAGGATACAGATGAAAACGCTGAACTCTTGCCATCGCGACAAGAAAGAAGAAAAAACATCATCGCCCATAAGAAAGAAGAATTTACCCGACCAAAACTTATTGTTAAAGATTTTATTCTTTTGATTGTTGGTATCCTTAGTTTGGTTTTCGGTGCAAAATATCTCATTGACGCATTGGTGAATTTATCTGCGATGCTGAATATCGCAACGGGTGTAATTGCTATTACCGCTGTCGCGGTTGGGACATCTTTACCCGAACTCCTAGTCTCCGTAAAGGCGGCTCTCCAAAAAAAATCAGAAATCGCGCTTGGAAATATTTTTGGTTCAAATGTTTTTAATGCTTTAGTTGTCATAGGTTTACCAGGTTTATTTCACGTTCTTCCTGTAGATAATCAAATTTTTACTATTGGTGTTCCAACCATGGCCCTTGCGACGCTTCTTTTTGTCATCTCTGGTATTTCTAGAAGAATTCATATGTGGGAAGGCGCATTTTATCTTTCGGTTTATGTCCTTTTTGTCGCAAAAATTTTCAATTGGTTTTAATGCCGCCAAAGAAAAACTTGAAATTGTCAGCGGTGCGGCTCCGCCGAGCTTCGGCGGACAGGCAACCGATAGGTCGGTTTCGCTACGGGCCATAGAAAATGCACCCGTAGCTCAACCGGATAGAGCAGGAGGGTTCTAACCTCAAGGTTGCAGGTTCGAGTCCTGCCGGGTGTACCAGGCCGTCGAACGGCCTAAAGCCATTCGATGACACCACAAAGAACCATCTTCTCCACGAAGGTGGTTTTTTGTAGGAGAAGGCCTGACCCCGTTCGACGGGGCCCACCTAGCCAACCCAAGCTGGTCTGATATAATCAGGTGAATATGAATAACATTTATAAACTGATCTTTGCTAAGTTCCTCGGTAATCTGTATTTTTCTATTCCGATTCAGACCATATTCTTTTTTGCTAAGGGGCTTAGTTTTACTGAGGTAATGTGGCTTGAGTCAATCCTCTTGGTAGGCATCATACTATTTGAAGTGCCAACAGGAATTCTCGGAGACAAGATCGGTCGCAAGTGGGGCTTGGTTTTAGGTTCTGCCACAGCAACATTAGCCTGGATACCGTGGTTTCTGGCTGACGGATTTTGGATGTTTGCTTTAGCTTTTTTTATGTCAGGAATTGCCATTGCTTTTTCATCAGGTTCTGATCAGGCCCTGATTTACGACGACCTAAAAAGTCAGGGAAAAGAAAAGAAAATGCAAAAGATCTATGGTATCTACCTGGCAATGTTTACCTTGTCCTCGGCTGTAGCCGGCCTGGTTGGTGGTTTTATTGCTTCCAGCCATAATCTTGAGGTGTTTTATTTTCTCTATAAGATGATGGTTGTTACCGAAATTCTGGGATTATTTGTTCTGCTGTTTGTAAAAGATGTGCGAGAATCTAAACAGGGTGAACAGATTAAGAAAAAACCGGAAACCGCTTTTGCTTTGTTCTCAGATGGAATTAAACTTCTGAGAGGTAATAATAAACTCAAAAGAATATTTCTTCTTTCGTTATTCACAACACCATTTTCGATCACTTTGATATATATTTTTCAACCTTACTTTTTGCAATCTGCAGTTTCAACTGAATGGTTTGGAATTGCGATTTTTCTTTCTTCATTATTGGCGGTCTCTGCAAAGCTTTTGGCCCACAAAATCGAGGCGTGGTTCGGGATTACTAAAGGAATTATGTTGGTAACGATTCTACCGGCTCTGTTCTGGTCACTAATGGGCATCTTGTTCACTCCGGTAATTGCGGTACTTTTATTTATTCTCAATGATGGAGCAGGTAATTTACGAGATCCGATTTTTGCCGATTTCTATAATCGACACATAACGAGTCATAATCGGGCGACTGTTCTATCAACCATATCATTAATAGTCAGTATTTATGTATTACTGATGCGACCGACCATTGGCTATTTGGCAGATATAAATCTCAGCTTCGCATTTTTTGCCATGGCCCTAATCATTCTTTTTGGAGCACTCGCATTCAGACTTCGAGACAGTGATGTTGGATCAATAAACTAAATCTAACCTCGTAGAGAATTAACGTTTATAAAAACTATGTCAGAAACCAGACAACATGAATACAGAGATTGGTATGCAGAGTTTTCTGAAAGACCAATCAAAGTAAGCCCAAAAAAGCTAGATAAAGAATTGGGAGGGTATACTATTATAGCCTGTGATGGCAGTAAACATCGCCAGCTGATTTCTGGTGCTTATGATCTATTGGTAGACATTACACCCTGTGATGGATCATGTCAGGATTGGCAAGAAAAGAAGGGGTCGGAAATCAGAGAAGACATACCCAATCTTTCTGATAAATGGTTTACATCAGACGAAGACACAGATAACCGAAAAATGATTAAGGTTATAATGTAGACCTATAAAATTCCGCCTTGTTCTGCCAAATCTTAGTCCCGATAAGGTTCGCCCACCGTCGCTTTCGCTTCGTTCAAGCTATGGTGGGCAGACGATGGGGTAAGAATAACTCTTCTCTAAATATAGCGGAGGATCCAGACAGGGATCGAACTGATAAGCTTATTGTGATAGAATTGTTGTGTATGAAAATAAATTTTAATAAGAAAAAATTACAAATATTAAAAAGAGGGGGTCTTGGGAAGAAAAAGGTTGATATTGGCGGAAGAGATATTGTAATAGGTTTCAGTGAGCCTGCTTTTAAAAAATCAAATAGTCGTAAGCCAATTTTTGATTTAGATTCAAAACTCAACGCACGCTTTATTACATATTTTTTACCAGCCATTGAAATTGCCAGAATGCAAGCCAAAAGACCAAGATTTTTTGTCATAAGTGGTATAAATATGTCCATGAAGTGGAATGCAAATTCGGAAGACGAACGAAAAATAATGTTGGCTAATACAAAAATAAAGTTTGATTTCTTACAAACTTTTTTCGAGGAGCTTTTCAATGATGATTTTTCTCTGGTGGAATATATAAGCGTACAAGATCCATTGAAAATATCAGAAAAACAGGTTATGCAAATATGGAATTTGTTAGTTGATAAAGACCCAAAGGAGGCTGAGGAGGTTAAGCTTGCTTTGGCTAGATTCAAGAATCCCAACCTGTTTAACAATAAAAAGAAAAATAAAGAGATGATTAAATCATTTTTGAATTCTTCTGATCAGTGGTTAACAGATGCGTTGAAATACACTATTTCTCATCTCTTTGCTTTTGGTGATTTGAATTTTGAGGGAAATTACTATTTGAATCCAAAAGGTTTTTTGTCCATTGGAGGCCACCAGGAAGCCATATTCAATAAAGTTAGAAACACCGCCTTTGATATTATCAAAAAACTTGATAAGGAATTTTTTGATGAGAAGGTTATTATGTTGGATAACGTTCAATTAGTATTAGAAGATGACGACAATGTACCACCACCTTATAATGGATTTTATAAGAAAACAGGAAATAAATTAAAATTAGAGGAGGTGACATATGAAAATGATTTACCGATTAGCTATTATAATTGGCACAAAAAACTAGCTCCACAAATGAAGTATATGTATGAAAATTTTCTTACAGAAGTAGAATATCAAAAGTTTTGGAAAAACTATAAGGATAGATATACTGATCTGAAAAATCGATACAACGAGGCTTACGAAATAGATACGAATTGGTAAGATTTCCTAATCTCAATTTCAATCCCCTTTCGTCCAACTTAGCCGAAGGCGATGTTGGGCTTCGTGGGACGGATGACGGGGTACCAGTCTTCGCTAAAACTTCGGCTGGCACGGCCACAAAAATCCGAACTTTGTTCGGGTTTTTATATTGACAATTATTTATATTATTGATAAGAATGGGACACAACAACCAAGAAGGAGGAGCAAATGAAAGCTCTTTTCATCATGATCACTATGATCATCATCGCTGGTCCGGCTCATGCCTGGGAGCCAGAACAGCACCGCGTGGCTCCTGACGACGAAGAGACCTGTGCCACCAGGTTCCGTGCTAGTTGGGATGGATGTAATTGCATCTGCAATCTTGGTCTGGTCTATGATCCGATCACCAAGTACTGCCAGGACTGGCCTTTCGTCAAACCGCTCTGGGATCTGAGTGCTGATACACGAACCATTGAACCAACAGTGCCACGACAATGTGCTGAGCAAAACGAAGAGACGATTGAACAATCCGGGAACGCTGCTCTCGACCGAGATCGTGACGGTTACAGCGAGCTGATGGATTGTGATGACAATGTGTTCTGGGCCAACCCGAGCCTGGACGAAATCTGTGAAGACCAAATCGACAACAACTGCAACGGTGTTGTTGATGAAGATGCCTGTTCCGAAACAGAGTTGCCTACTGATGAAGACCTACATTCTGCGGAAGAAGTGATTAGTGAGGAAGCGAATCTGTCAGAACCCATAATCGAACTTACACCTGTTGCAGAGTCAGTCACAACAGCACCTTTACCACCCACCAGTCTCAACCTGATCGCAGACGCAGGGGCAGACTGGACTTTCAACAAATTCCTTGGCCCGATCATGACTTCAACCGACGTCCCAATGATGTATGAAGGCTGGGAATTCCGTGCTGCAACCAACGACGACGTTTTCATGGCAGCAGAAGACATGGATGATGAAAACCAAAAGTCGCTGGTTCTCCAAGGTGGGTCACGCGCCCAAGATATTGATCACTTTGCAGCCTGTATCAGTGTTCGTGAGTTAAATATCCACCCGGGCCAGTACTATTTGCTCAAAACGGCCTTCACAGCTCCGACCAGAAAAGAGCTGGCTATCCGCCTGGTTGATCAAGATGACAACCCGATCACATCGACCTTGTTGATGAACTTGTCGGCTTCATCTGAATGGGCAGAAGCTGAGGCACGCCTCTCTGTCCCAGCTGATGCTCAATTTGACCAAGCCAATCTGCAGATTGGTTGGGGCAGGGCCAACGGAGCAGTAGAATTGGACGACATTCAGCTCCACCGTCTTGAATAACATCTAACTAAGCGAAAGCTTAGCCAGCCCTGTACTGACCTTGGTCTAGTTCAGGGTTTTTTCTTACTTAAATTATTTGACAGCTAATACTATCTATGCTATGTTTAGCCAAGATTATTATTAATGGCCTTGGCCTTGGTTTACGGATTGAGCCCCGTATTCTCGGGTAAAAGGCGACACATTGTTTATGCTCACAGCACAAAAAAAGCAGAAAATCATTGAAAAGTTCCGAACTCATCAATCGGATACAGGGTCTCCACAGGTTCAAATCGCTATTTTAACCGCGGAAGTTCTGGATTTAACCAAACATCTTAAAGAACACAAAAAAGACTTTTCCAGCCGTCGAGGTCTTATTAAGAAGGTTTCTGAACGACGACGTTTGTTAAAATACCTGGAACGAGAAGATGAAAAAGCTTGTGCCAAGCTTAAAGAGGCATTAAAATTAAAATAAACTAAACAAACCCGCCCGTAAGGGCGGGTTCTGAACTTTATATGATTTCTCGCCCTGATCAACGTGTCGCTGTGTTTATCGACACTCAAAACATGTACTATTCAGCTCGTAATGTTTTTAATCAAAAAGTTAATTTTGGAAACATTGTTAAAGATGCTGTTGGTGAACGCAAACTCGTGCGAGCCATTGCTTATGTCGTTAGCACCAAGACCGGTGAAGAAACTGCTTTTTTTGAAGCCTTGAAAAAACTAGGAATTGAAACCAAGGAAAAAGAATTAATGGAGTACGCCTCTGGTCTGAAAAAAGCTGATTGGGATGTAGGAATTGCTGTTGATGCCATAAAGATTCTGGATATGGTTGATGCAATTGTTCTCGTGTCCGGAGATGGTGACTTTATTCCTTTGGTTGAATATATAGAAGCACGCGGTCGAATAATGGAAGTGGTGGCTTTTCGTGAAACAACCTCATCTCGACTGATTGAAAGAGTAGACAAATATACCAATCTATCAGAAAACAAAAAGCGTTATTTAATCACCACAGCGCCAAAAAACAAAAAAACTAATAACTAATTAATTCCGGTCGCACTGAGACAATGAGATCCTTTCTGGGGTCTTGAGCCTCAGTGTGACCTTTCTCGGCAAAGCCGAGTTCAAAACACACTATGTCAAACATTCAAAGATTTGAGATCGAGTGGGGCGGAAAACCACTGATCATTGAGACTGGCAAATATGCCGCTCAAGCAAACGCTTCCTGTACTGTTCAGTATGGGGAAACGCTCCTTTTGGCTACGGCCGTGATGAGCAAACAAAAACGTGAAGGAATTGATTTCTTTCCGCTGATGATTGAATACGAAGAAAAATTATACGCTGCCGGACGGATCAAAGGCTCTCGCTTTATGAAACGTGAGGGCAAGGCCACTGATGAAGCCACACTGGTCGGTCGCTCAATCGATCGTGGTATTCGTCCGTTGTTTGATCAAAAAATGCGCAACGAAGTCCAGGTTGTTCTGACCGTCCTTTCGTTTGACGGCGAGAATGATCCAGATATTTTGGCCATCATTGGTGCTTCTTGTGTACTACACATGTCCGACATCCCGTGGAATGGTCCGCTTGGTGGAATCAGGGTCGGCCAGATTGATGGTCAGTGGGTAATCAACCCTTCATATGAGGCAAGAAAAAAATCCATTCTTGATTTAGCTTTCTCAGGAACCGATGAAAAAATCCTAATGGTTGAAGCTGATGCAAAAGAAGTAAGCGAAGATGTGGTTGTTGAAGCTTTCGCTTTCGGACGCAAACACCTAAAAAAGGTTATTGACTTAATGGAAGAGATTCGTCAAAAAGTAGGCCTTGAAAAAATTGATGTAATGAGCCCGTCCACAGAAAAGGAAATCACTGTTAAAGAAATTGAAGATGGTATTCATGCCCTGGCCAAACCTTTTGTAGCTGAAAAAACAAAAGAATATTACTATACTAAGCCAAAAGCCACTAAAAAAGAACGTCGCGCAGCTATGGCTCAAATTGAAGATGAGTTGATTGAACACTTGGTTGAAAAAGGTGTTGACGAAGAATATCTGAGTTTCGGTCGCAGCTTAGTTTATGAACTAATCGAAGTCGAAGTGTCGCGTACCATAGTGGAAGAAGGAAAGCGTGTTGATGGCCGTAAACTGACTGAGGTTCGACCTTTGGTCAACGAGGTTGGGGTGCTACCAAGAGTACACGGCTCAAGCCATTTCAAACGCGGAGAAACTCAGGTCGTATCAATAGTAACCCTTGGTTCGCCTGGTGATGAACAAACCTTGGATGGAATGGAGACCCTGGGTACTCAGCGCTACATGCATCATTACAACTTCCCTCCTTTTTCTGTTGGTGAAACCAAACCGATGCGCGGTCCTGGCCGACGAGATATTGGTCACGGTGCTCTAGCAGAAAAAGCTTTGATTTCAATGATTCCGGCCAAAGAAGATTTTCCATATGCTATTCGTGTTGTCTCTGAAGTCTTTGAATCAAACGGATCTAGTTCAATGGCCTCAACTTGTGCCTCGACCCTGGCTTTAATGGATGCTGGTGTACCAATTAAAAATCCAGTAGCCGGTGTGGCCATGGGGTTGGCAGCTGATGAAAAAGGAAATTGGAAAGTGTTAACTGATATACAAGATCTTGAAGACGGTCCTGGTGGAATGGATTTCAAAATCACTGGAACCAAAGATGGTATTACTGCAATTCAAATGGACACAAAAACTTTTGGACTAACTCACGACATTGTTGAACAAACATTCAAACAGTCCAAACAGGCTCGAATAGATATCCTTGAAGGGATCGCCAGCGCTATTGCTGAGCCACGAGCTGAGCTATCTCCCCATGCTCCACGAATTATCACCCACAAGATTAATCCGGAAAAAATAGGTGATGTTATTGGTCCTGGTGGAAAAATAATCAACGAGATCATTGACACTACAGGTGTACAAGCAATTGATATAGAAGATAATGGTTTGATTATGATCACTTCAATTGGTAGCGAATCAGCTGACAAAGCTTTGACTATGATTAAAAATTTAACTCGTGAAATTGAGCCTGGTGAAATATTCAAAGGCAAGGTTGTTCGCATCATGGATTTTGGAGCTTTTGTTGAATTGTTGCCTAAGAAAGACGGTATGGTTCATGTTTCTGAATTAGCACCATGGCGAGTAGATAATGTTACCGACATTATAAACGTGGGTGATGAAATATTTGTTAAAGTGTTGGAAATTGACAACATGGGTCGAGTGAACTTGTCGATGAAGCAAGCGCCTGGTAATGTATACCCAGAGAAACCAATCAATTCTTCAGGCGGTCGCGACTCTAGACCCAGCAATAATAGAGATCACAACAGTCGCCCACCAAAACAAGGAAACACCCGATAATGCCAAGTCTAAATATACCCCTTAATAGCAACAAAACAGCTCGCCACACCCGGCGAGCTGTTTGGGGTCTGCAATTATTTTCTTTGTTTGTCGGAATTCTATTAATTCAAGCCTGGTTTACACGAGACACACTGGCAGCGTATGCTCCGGAAAACACTGCAATCACCATTCGACTAACCCCAACAAAACAAACCTGGCCTATATTATTAGACAAATTTTCCAACTTGAGCCTGATCACAGACAGGGGCCTGACCTTAAACATAATTGCACCATATATTCAAGGTGAGGTGTCTGTTTTTATTAATAGAGATCATAGCCGTGTATTAGCCTTTCACGGTCAAATACCAGAGGAAATTAAAACTACATTAATAGATGCCGGATATATTGTAGAAACAAACTCTAAAACTGTAATAATAAGCAAAAATATATACAATTTAAACAGTCAACCAAAAAAGATTCCGTTTGTTTCTAGAATGTTGCCAAACACATTAGGGTATATATTATTCGATACTAATGAGAAACTAGTACTCAAGCTTAATCTGTCTGAATCAGATATTAAAATAAACATTGGTGATATCGCAGAAATAACGACAATTACTCCCACAGACGGGCTTATTATGGCTCTTTCAATTCCTGTTGGAAACTGGATTTCATATTTTCAAGAACACACATCAGAGCAGGCGGTAAAACATTTATCAGAGCACGGAGGACAAATACTGATACGACAGGATTTAGATAATAATTTGTTTATTGAACTTATAATAAACAAAACATTCACA
>JBDRNK010000013.1:0-4150 GCA_043811105.1 Candidatus Uhrbacteria bacterium | reverse complement strand
ATCACGACTGACTTCCATTGATGTTGCTGGAAATAATTTATGACTGCGTTTGGTTATCACTTTAAACGTTTGCCAGTCTGATTCAGATGACCGCACCAATTCCAAGGCGGTTTCTTGAATAAGATCGAAATCATTTTTTACCGTCATCACCGGAGAGAAGGATGTGATTCCGAAAACACGATTAAGTTCCTGGATTATTTTCTTATTTTCTTGGTTTTTTATTTTCTGATCATCAAGCTCAATCAAGATTCGACCATACAATCGACGTACACCTTTAACCTGATCACAGCCCTCTAAGGCAACTTTAATATTTCGAACCAGCTGCTGTTCAAAAAATGTACGGTTCTTCCCTTTCAAACCAATCTCTCCGTAGTGAACTAATATGTGTGAATATTTCATAACTATTGAAAATTTTTCCTAGCCATCTCTGATGGCGTTCTAAATCAGAACCGGATCAAAGATCCGTTAGAAGATTTGTCCCTGGAAAAGCCGCAACCCAACAAAACCAGTAGCTTGGAATTTCATCAAAATACACCATTTCTTTTGATGGTAAACGACCGTCAATTGTACTAAGCGGAAACATAATGTCATCGGACTCGTAATACTGCCAGTACGGATC
Organism: Candidatus Uhrbacteria bacterium; assembly: GCA_043811105.1. Taxonomy (GTDB): domain Bacteria; phylum Patescibacteriota; class Patescibacteriia; order UBA9934; family CAZDDW01; genus CAZDDW01. The sequence continues at coordinate 3,531 of JBDRNK010000013.1, read as the reverse complement.
TTGAGTGTAGTCAAGATCGTAGCCGGTATCTCGACTTAGAACCTGGCCATTTGGATACAGCTCTTTGAACTGACCAAAAGTAATCTGGCTTGAAGGATATGTCGTAAGTTCAGATACACTTTTCAGTTGTGGCCATAGTGATTCAGTTTCGCGATCAAACATAACCATGTTGTTGTCCAAGAGCTGACCGGACACGGCAAACTCAAGAATTTGATCTTCGAACGTCCGTTCAAAAACAAGCGAAGCGTGGCATAAAGGACAGTAGGTAATTACGATCGGTTTACCGGCAATCGTTTCATTAATGACTTGGTGCCATGACAATATGACCAGCGGGTAAAAATAAACCTGACCTCCTTCACCAACCATAATTCCCAGACCGTCATCACTTAGGTGAGTATCAGCAGCCCAGATTGATTCATATTCCGGATCTGTTAAAGCTTTAATTCCATCGCGATTAACTCCACCGGAAACAAACTCAGCACCTGATGATTCAAACACCGGTGCTGTTCGTCGCAGATCATGTTGGTAATAAGCAAATCCGGCGAGCACGATCGCGATAATTATCCAAGGAATGTATTTCATGTTTAATATTTACGAATCAACTCCAACATGGTTCGCACACCAACCCCAGTGGCACCATATTGGTTGTATGCGCTCATCGGCTTTTCGGCAAATGCAGGGCCGGCAATATCAATATGAACCCAAGGAGTGTTGTTAACAAAATGTTCAAGAATCAATGATGCGTTTATTGCCTCGCCGTATTTACTATCCAGATTTTTTATGTCAGCAACCTTGGATTCAATCAATTTACGATGACTTTTTTCAAGGGGTAGTTCCCAAACCTTTTCACCACTAAGTTGTGCTGATTCAAAAACCTTATCCAACAATTTTTCATCATTTCCAAAAACACCCGAGATATTCTCTCCTAATGCAACAATAACGGCACCGGTTAATGTTGCCATATCAATGATTGCATCAGGTTTTTGTTTGGTGGCAAAACATAATGCGTCTGCTAAAGTTACTCGACCTTCAGCGTCAGTATGAACGATCTCGATCGTTTTTTTGTTCATTGCCGTAACAATATCTCCCGGTTTAATTGCATTTCCTGATGGCATGTTTTCACAGGCGGCAAAGACTCCATCAACAGCGATTTTTGGATTCAATTCTGCCAGAGCCGAGAACACCCCGAGTACGGCTGCACCACCGGCCATATCAATTTTCATTGTACCCATTTCATACATGGACATTCCTGGCTTGACTTGTAATCCACCGGCATCAAAGGTTATTGCTTTTCCAACCAAAGATAATTTTTTCTTTGCACCTTCTGGGCTGTATTTTAGATGCACCATGTACGGTTCTGAATCAGCACCTTGAGCCACAGCCAAAAAGGCTCCGGCCTTCATTCGTTCCAGTTGCTGGCGGTCAAACACTCGGCACTTAATCTTTCCCCCGCTATTCCTGGCAATCTTCTCTGCCGCTTCAACCATGTCAATTGGTTTCATGTACTGAGCCGGGGTGTTAACTAAGTTTCGAGCGGTCACAGTTGCTGCAGCCATAATCCCACCTAACTCGACCCCCTTTTCCGCTTGACGAACAACCGGGGTTCGACGCGTAACAATTACAAAGTCTTCGACTTTATGTTCTTTCATTTTTTTAAATCGGTCGTATTGATATGCAGTTAGGTAAACACCTTCAGCCATCGCTTGAGCAGCATCTGTTGCAGACAATCCACCCCAACCAGCACCGTGTAGAATAGAGACAATTTTTTTTAACCCTAGTTTTTTAGCTGAAGCAAAAGACACACCCACAGCTTCACGAACTGTTTCCATACTAAAATCCTCTTTCTTTCCAAGACCAACAACCATAACTCGCTTGGCTGGCAAGATTCCTTCTGTCCTAATTAAGATGCTTTCACCTGACTTTCCAGTAAACCCCTCTTCTTTCATTACTTTTGTAATTAATCCATCTGTAGCCTGATCAATAGCTCCAGAAGCTCCTCCAAGCTTATCTATTCCCTCAAACTCATTTACGACCACCAGATCGCAGACCTCCTGAGTCAAATCCCCCTTTTGTACTAATATCTGCATATTTTCCGCTAAATTAAGTTATATACTGTTGACATTATACTTATATTCTGATATTATTCAAGGCCTGACAATTAGGTTAGGACGACGTGTACCTAAGGGAGATCTTCAGAATGAGAGAGCGTATCGTTTGTTTATTTCTGTTTCTGAGCCTGGTTCTTGTCGGTTCAAGTACGGCAGATCCTGCAAAGCCTCTTCGAACGATCAGTCCGCGTTGCAATCCGGACAGCCAGTTCTACATTGACATGACCGAGCTGGAACGTATCGTGGAATGCGAGCGCGATCAGATGCAGACAACCGGGCTGGAGCAGATACTGCGCGAACGTGAATGGGAAAACCACCCCTTCAGCGAATGGGCCTGGCCGATCTGGGATCTGGATCGAATCTACGATGTCCGCAGTTTCTTGCGTGACAATCCTGACCCATATCCTTTCGAGGTTGTGATCATCAACGGTGAGGATCTGATCGTTCCAGTTGCCGCCATTTGGGAAGGTCAGGACTGGGTTTTTCTTTTCCCTGTTCGAGAAAGTGTAGTTTACATTGAAGATAACGGCCCGATCCAGGCTGGGTTCTGGGACGGCGAAGGAGTTGTCTTGATCTTGCCAGATGCCGAGGATGGTTGGCACCTGCGTGTCAAGTACAACATTTTCGATCACAAGTGGTGGCACGAGCGCTACCCACCCTACTTCAAGTTCTAACTGATCGATCGCTAGGATCGGTCAAACAACACTTTGCCGCGACCTTTTCTGTGTCGCGGTTTTTTCTTTGCCTAACATAACCTTTACCCATTTAGATAGTCCACTTACTTCAACCAGTTCTGACATCAATTCATCGACAACATTTTTACTAGACCAAACACTTTGTTGCAGAAGTTTGAAATTGCATTTTTTTAATATTCGTCGAAATAGTTCTCTGGTATCTCTGGCTGGTTCTGGAATGTCAAAGAAAACATAACATTCAAGACCTGCTGGATACTTGGTTTTTATTTGTGAGATTTGTTCTTGTAACAAAAAAGCTTGACCGGTTTCTGTTAATTGATATATCGCTTCATCGCCTTGTTCTTTTTTTTCCAAAAATTTCTGTTTTATCAAAAATTCACGCTGCTGTTTGGCCCGCCATCTTTCTTGATCATGAAGCATCTCATACCAAAGTCCATCACCAACAGCAAACCAACCCCATGTTGCAGGCGGTCCAGCAAGTCTAGGCTCCATTAAACAGTCGTAAAATCTGTTCAGTATTTCTTTTGCTGATCTATTAGTTTTTGCCAATTGTTTTATCATTTCTTTTTTAAACACATTCATCTAAAGTGTTAGATATACTAGCGTTGTATACAATTTCTCGTTATCCTTTAGGAGTATGAGAAATGTAAACAACGACTATGACTATTCATAAAAAAACTCGTTTAACTCCCGTGCAGCGTCGTGAGATCGCTGATAAGTACAACAAC
>JBDRNK010000012.1:0-6517 GCA_043811105.1 Candidatus Uhrbacteria bacterium | reverse complement strand
GCATAGCAGTCTCAGACCCATTGTCAAAAGTAATGGACTTAAATTTCTCTTTCTAATTGGGTTAATCTTCGCATATGAGCCATATCTTAGCTGAAATGACTCATTTATCTGAGGGGTGGGGCAATATGTTTAGAATTCGGCTAGGCAGGATCCACCTTGACAATAAGGTTAATTTGGCGTAAACTAACCCACATTATGGCAGAACTAATTGATGGAAAATCTATTGCTACTCAGATTCGGCAAGAAACAAAACAGCGCATTCAAGACCTCCAGGTCAGACCGGGACTTGGGGTGATTTTGGTTGGCAATGATCCAGCATCGCATTGTTATGTTGGATTAAAACAAAAAGCTTGTTCTGAGGTTGGAATCAATTCTGAACTGTACATGTATTTTGCAACTGAACCTGAGGAAAAGATTATAGCCAAAATTGAGGAACTGAATCAACGCCCGGATATTCACGGCATACTTGTTCAACTTCCGCTTCCCAATCATAACGAAGATCGAATTATTGCTACTATTAATCCAAAGAAAGACGTTGACGGTTTTCATCCGGTCAACGTGAATCTACTTGAATCCGGTCAGAAATGTTTAAAACCACCGCTGGCTCTTGGAGTTATGAAATTGATCGAGGCCACCGGTCGACCAACCGAGAACCTGCAAGCCTGTATTGTTGGATCTGATATCTTAGCAAAACCGATTATTCATTTGTTAAACGAACGTCATGTTTCCAGTGTGGTTGTTCGATCAAACGCCATTGACCTTGCAGAAAAAACAAAAACGGCTGACATTTTAATTGTTGCCGTTGGTCAGCCTGGCCTAATTAAAGGTGACATGGTCAAGCCTGGAGCCATTGTCATTGATATTGGAACGACTAAAATCGACGATAAAGTGGTTGGTGATGTTGATCGATTAACCGTTGACCCAGTGGCTGGCTGGTTAACACCAGTTCCCGGCGGTGTCGGACCAATGACTGTGGCCTATTTGTTAGTAAATACGTTAAAGTGTAGCGGAACCCTTTAGGGTTCCATTTTGTTGGGATCGACAGGCGTAAGCCTGTCATTTCGCTAATGACAAACTTACGTTTGTCGGTCCCATACATAAACCTTCCGCTACACTGTTTGGAGACAACGTGCCAAACAAAAAAACAGGCCCAAAAGAAAGCCTGTTCATACTGCGAGATCCTATTCGCGGAAACGATGAGGATACAGTTGAGATCGATGATATTGATGATCAGGAAGAACAGACCCTCGAGTCCTACCGTGAACAAATCGTTCTTTGCCCTGGTTGCAACAAACCAGTAGCCTCTATCCAGCTTGTCTGCTGTAAATGTGGCCAGAGGCTTACCACCCTTTGACTTGACAAAGATTGTTTTCTGTGGCATACTGATTTCTCGTACCATCAAAAGTTCAATCAACCATGGAGAGTCAGCATGATTTGTCCAGCCTGTGAAAACGAAACATCGGACAGGTATTCTACCTGTCAAAGCTGTGGTTCCGTTGTCGACGAGAGTATGTCGCCGATCACTGGCCTCGGTCTCAAGCCGGTAGAAACGGTCAGGTGTTCCAAGTGCGATACGGAGAACTCGAAGGAACGAAGAAACTGTATCTCCTGCAGTGCTCCGCTCTAATAGTGAGCAAACTTTACCGCCACGTGTAAACGACGAAGAATCGTTCACATCTGTGGCGGTTCTTTTTTTGGAAGTAGAAGGTAGAAGGTAGAAAGAATCAGATCCTTTCTACTTTCTACTCTTTACCTTCTACTTAATAAACAAATACACAATCTCAACTATAGCACCAACAACAAAAATCGATCCTAAAACAACAGAAACCCATTTCGGCAACAAAAAACATTTACGTTTTGTACAAATTGTCCGACGCATTTTTTCAAAGACTAATAAAATAATCACTGCAGTCACTGCACTAAAGACCGCTCCACTGAACGAAATGACTGAGATAAATTCACGCACTCCTAGCAAGAACAAAACAATCGGAACTGAAATAGTTAAAAACCAAGCCAGCATTGGCTTGATTTTAAAATCAAAAATAAACGAATCTTTTATCTGCAAACCAACAACGACAAAAATTGAAACCAAAGTGACAATTCCGGCTAACGCACCGATAGCAGACACAGTCGGACCAAGAGCTTGACCTAGTCCAGCAATGGCCTCATCAGAAGTTGCCAACCCGGTTACTCCAACAACCACAAGAGCAAACAAAGCATACAGCAGTAAAATGATGACTTTACCTGAAACAATGGCTGAGCGAATTTTCTTCTCATATTTTTCACCAAGTATTTCATGCATTTCAGGAATTATTCCCATTCCGGCCAAAGCAAACAAAACAACACCGTAAGGCATGAATATTTTTGGAACATTTATCTGTACCAAATTTGTTGTTTCAATGGCTGGAAAACCTATAACAATTATCGACAAAAACAGTAAAAACAAAATGGCCACAATATAGGTTTCAACTCCGGAAATCATTTTCAACCCCCAAAGCAAGAAAATCGATTCAACTACAAAAAAACCAATAGAATAGATAAACGGGCTTCCACCGATCATCGGTCCCAACAAAGTAAACAAAAAGTCACCGGCAATAATAATATAAGCGATCATCGCTCCCCACATGGCTGCAAAAAAAGCCAAAGCTGCGACTTTAGCCCAAATTGAGCCAAGATATTTTTCAGCCAATCCGGTAATTCGTTTATGACCAGGGGTCTGAATAGTGATCTCAGCGTAAAGCAATTGCAAGAGTATTAATAAAATCCCGACCAAAACCAACTCAATCAAGCCAACAAAAAAACCGGCCTGGGCAAAGGCGTACGGTAAACCAAAAACACCAATTCCAATAATTGCTCCGATCATGGTGCCAACAGCGCGTAACCAACGTTTATTTGCCTCAATCATAGTGTGGATATTATAGCACAAAAACTGTGCATGATCATCTACTCAAAAGGCTTGATCAAATAGGATTGTTCAAGTAAGATAAGGAAGCTATATGAGTATTAAAGAACGAATTCCACCGCAAAACCTTGAAGCAGAGCAGTCATTGCTCGGCTCTATTTTTATTGATCAGGACGCCATGATTAAGGTTGGTGATGCTGTGCATCCTGAAGATTTTTATCGCGATGCCCATCGTATCATTTATGAAACCATTGTATATTTGTTTGCCAGACATGAGCCGATTGACTTGCTAACCGTTGGCAACCGTCTTGAAGAAACCAATAAAATCAAAGACATTGGTGGTCGGGCTTACCTGGTTGAACTTTCTAATGCCGTACCAACTGCTGCCCACGTTGAAAATTATGCCGGTATTGTTCAGAAAAAAGCCACGCTTCGTCGTTTACTGCAGTCGGCTTCTGAAATCATGGCCATGGGTTTTGACGAAAACGAAGACGTTGAAGCCACCTTGGACAAAGCTGAACGGACTTTGTTTGCTGTTTCTCAAAAATTCATTAAAAAAACTTTCATCTCGGTCCGTCATGTTTTGGCTGATGCTTTTGAACGAATCGATCAATTGCACAAAGATCGCGGTCAGCTTAGAGGAATCACCACCGGCTTTACTGATCTGGATGAAATTCTCGGCGGTTTGCAAAAATCCGACTTAGTTGTTTTGGCTGCTCGACCTTCGGTTGGAAAAACTTCCCTTGCGCTGGACATTGCTCGTGCCGCAGCTTTGAAAGCCAAAGTGCCTGTTGGTTTGTTTTCCTTGGAGATGAGCAAAGAACAGCTGGTCGACCGCATGATATGTGCCGAAGCCAACGTTGATCTTTGGAAATTGCGTACCGGACGTTTGTCAGATCGTGATGACGACTTCCCTCGCATTGGGCAAGCTTTGGGAACCTTATCTGAAGCACCGATCTTTATTGACGACACCCCTGGCGCAAACGTTATGGAAATTAGAACCAAGGCTCGTCGTTTGCAAACCGAGCATGGTTTAGGTTTGGTGGTCATTGACTATATTCAGCTGATGGAATCTCGAGGGCGGTCTGATAATCGCGTTCAAGAGGTTTCTGAAATTACTCGATCGTTAAAAGGAATTGCCCGCGAACTTGATGTTCCGGTTCTGGCTTTGTCGCAGTTGTCACGTGCTGTGGAAATGAACAAGCCGGCTATTCCTCGTTTGGCTCATCTGCGAGAATCCGGTTCAATTGAACAAGATGCGGACGTGGTCATGTTCATTTATCGAAAATCCGCTGATCGCAGTTATGATCCGGAAGATTTGGCGCCGGAAGAAAAGAACCTGGCGGAAATTCATATTGCCAAACATCGTAACGGTCCAACCGGCATGGTTAAATTAACCTGGCAAAAAACCTGTGCTTGTTTTAGAAATATTGAAAAACATCGTAGTGGTCCACCAACAAACACACAGACCTACAATCCGGGCCCGGGTAAAGAGCCGGTTAGCGAAATCACTGCACCGCCAATCGGCGCAGTGGATTCAAAAGAAGTACCATTTTAATCTAACAATCTCTGCCATCAGATAACAATGGTAATATTCTGCCAATGATCTCTGCCGTCAGATAACAATATAAATCCTATGTTCAACAAAATCAAAGCCGTTAAAGACTTACGCACTCAAGCCAAGCAAATGCAAAATGCTTTGTCAGAGGTTTCTGATGAAGGTTCTTCAGCTTGGGGCAAGATCAAAGTCAAGATCGATGGCAATCAGCAGGTCTTAGCTGTATCAATTGATGATGAAATGATGAAAGATCGAGCAAAGCTTGAAGAAGCTATGGCAGAAGCATTCAACGATGCAGTAACAAAGATTCAGAAAAAAATGGCAGCCAAAATGAAAGAGATGGGCGGATTAGATGCGTTGAAGAATTTAGGGTTGTAACATGCGACGTTTTCCCGAACCAATCCAAAACCTGGTCGCGAATTTTTCACGGCTTCCGGGCGTAGGCCCTAAAACGGCTCTACGTTATGTTTTTCATTTACTACGATCTCCGCAAGGAGATCTTGAAGCTTTTGCTCGAGCGCTAACCTCGCTGGATAAGATCAAAACTTGCGAACTTTGTTTTACTTATACCGAACACACTCGTTGCCGCATTTGTTCTGATCCAAATCGCCAAGAACATATCTTATGTGTCGTGGCAGAACCGCGTGATATTCCCACGATCGAAGTTACCGATATGTATGATGGTCGTTATCATGTGCTTGGTGGAACCTTAAATCCGATTGAAGGAATGACTCCAGATTTTCTTAACGTTAGATCATTACTTGATCGTTTGAAATCTTCAGACCAAATTCAAGAAGTGATTCTAGCTTTTTCACCGGATGTTCAGGGTGAAACCACAATCTTGTATTTAACCAAACATATTAAACCTTTAGGGAAAAAAGTAACTCGCCTAGCCCGCGGCCTGCCTCTTGGCGCTGACCTGGAATTTGCTGATGAAGTCACCCTGGGCGACGCAATAACCGGACGGCGAGAAACGTAAAATTTTTCAAACGGGGTTCATCCCCGGTTCAGAAGGGAGCGACAGACTTTAGTCTGTCATTTTGATCTTGACATTTATCTAATCCTGTGGCAATATGTTTTACCAGGCACAATAAACGGAGGCACCGTGAGATATATCGAATTGATTCACGAATTTCTCGAAGAAAACAAGATCGGGTATGAAGACAGTCAGAGTATCCTTCGAGCCGCTGATACTCTTTGTCAAGGCAAATCTGATCTGACACTGGATCAGGTCAAAGAAGTTACAGGGGATCTTTACTTCCAATCTTTCAGTGACTGGTTAACATCGATAAAAACTAACCGGGAAAAACCACCGTTCCACAAGTCTTTGATGACAAATTTGGAACAGGTACTGCAACTGATTGCCGGAATCGAAACCCACACTGGTGGATATTTCAGTGCCGTTAATCGTCTGCGCCAGGTCTGTATTGATCTTTGCTCCGGTCATATTCCTGATGATGAAGTGGCTGGAATCATTGAACAGCTCAAGCAACATCTTGAGCAAGCCGACAACAAGTGTAGACCTGTACTTTCTCTGGCAATTCTCAGGTTGATGAACGCAAACAGCTGAATCTGAGCCCCTTCTAGGGCTCTTTTTATTTTTAGGACGCCGCTTCCCGCCAGCATCGACGTGGCGGGATCCCGCCAGAGGCGGGAAAAGCGGCTGGGAATTCTTAGGGGCTTTAGCCCCGTCTGAATTTCACACGCCATCAGAGATGGCTGGGAAGATTTTTCTAACGGATCTCTGATCCGGTTCTGAATTCATACGCCAGATAAACTGGCTATGAAAAATTTCTAACGGGGTTTATCCCCGGTTCTGAAAGTCAGACGCCGCAGCAGCCGGTTGCCGTGATAAAGATATCCCCCTTCGCCACAACGTCGTCAAGCGTCGTCACTTCGTATCCCTCCATAGCCGCTTGCAGGGCGCAGATGGGGTCGATCTCGGTGATGAAGACGCGGGCGCCGAAGCCCCGCATGGACTGGGCGCAACCCTTCCCGACATCTCCGTAACCGCAGATCACCACCGCCTTCCCGGCGACCATGATGTCCGTGGCCCG
>JBDRNK010000011.1:0-33766 GCA_043811105.1 Candidatus Uhrbacteria bacterium | reverse complement strand
GTAAAAAATGATTTCGATCTTATTCAAGAAACCGCCTTGGAATTGGTGCGGTCATCTGAATCAGACTGGCAAACGTTTAAAGTGATAACCAAACGCAGTCATAAATTATTTCCAGCAACATCAATGGAAGTCAGTCGTGATGTAGGGGCGCGTGTTTTAGAGCAAACAAAAAAAGCTGTTGATATACATAACCCTGATCTTACAATTCAAATTGAGATCACTGAAAAACAAACCTATATCTTCACAGAGAAAATTCCTGGCGCTGGTGGGTTGCCGGTTGGATCAAGTGGAACAGTAGTTTCTTTGTTGTCCGGTGGAATTGATTCACCAGTGGCATCTTGGCAATTAATGAAGCGTGGTTGTCAGGTAATCTTTGTTCATTTTCATTCTGCACCGCAGACAAGCCAAGAGGCGATTGATAAAGTTCAAGAACTTTCGGAGCTGTTGTCGCCATGGCAGATAAAAACAAAGTTATATCTTGTTCCTTTTCTGAATATTCAAAAAGAGATTGTTAAGGAATGTCGCGGAGAGTATCGGGTGGTTTTATATAGACGTTTTATGTATCGGATTGCTGAGCAGATCGCTGAGCAGGAAAACGCCAAAGCTTTGGTAACTGGTGAGTCTGTTGGTCAAGTGGCTTCGCAAACGATCGAGAACATCGCCACGATTAATGATGCGGTGACTATTCCGATATTGCGACCATTGATCGGACTGGACAAAATCGAGATAATTGATCGGGCAAAACAAATTGGAACCTATGAACTCTCAATCCTGCCCCATGAAGATTGTTGCAGTTTGTTCGTCCCAAGACATCCGGTAACAAAATCCAACATCGGAGTTGCTCGAAAAGAGGAGGGGAAGTTGGATGTTGATAAACTAATTACAAACGCCATCAAAGATGGCTGGGAAAATTCTTCTAACGGATCTCTGATCCGGTCATGAAATATGAAACTATACATCGTAGCCACACCAATCGGTAATTTAAAAGATGTTTCTGAGCGGATGTTAGAAACTTTGCGTTCGGTTGATTTGATTTTGTGTGAAGACACTCGGGTAACCGCTAAGCTACTTGCCAAGTACGGTATTGAGAAACCTTTACAAAGCTATCATCAACACTCTGATCAAAAAAAGGTTGAGAAAATTTTAGATGAATTATCAGACGATAAAAATCTGGCACTGGTCACTGATGCTGGAACTCCTGGAATTTCAGATCCAGGTAGCATGCTTGTTGCAGAAACATTACGTCGCTTTGAAGATCAGATCGAAATAATCCCCATTCCTGGACCTTCGGCTGTTACGACCGCGCTCTCAATCTCCGGATTCCCAGCTGACGAATTTATATTCTTAGGATTTCCACCACACAAAAAAGGCAGACAAAAATATTTTGATCGTTTGTCTGAGATTAAATCAACGATCGTGCTATATGAATCCACTCATCGCATCTTAAAAACTATGGACGAACTAAATAAGCGAATCAAGGATCGACCAATAGCGGTCGGAAGGGAATTAACTAAATTGCACGAAACAATCTACCGCGGTACAACAAGCGAGGTGACAGATGAGCTTAAAACTGGTAGTATTAAAGGCGAATTTGTAATCGTAATTAGCCCAACAAAATAATATGGCAAAGTTCTACGTCACCACACCAATTTACTACGTTAATGATAAGCCACATATTGGCCATGTTTATTCGACTGTGGCCGCTGATATTTTAGCACGCTATCATCGCATGCTGGGCGATGAAGTTATGTTTTTAACCGGTACAGACGAGAATTCGCAAAAAGGAGTGGACGCGGCTGAACTAGCTAAACAGGACGTCCAAGAATATATTGATCAGATGGCTGCCCGTTGGGAATCAACTTTTGATTCTCTTGGATTCACAAATAATGATTTTATTCGAACTACTCAAGATCGACATGTGACTGCGGCAACTAAATTCTTTAAAAAAGTTTATGATCAAGGTGACATTTATGAAGGTGAGTATCAGGGGTTATATTGTACTGGCTGCGAGGCTTTTTTAAATGAGTCTGATTTGGAAGATGGTAATTGTCCGAATCATAAAAAACCACCAGAGCAAATAAAAGAAAAGAATTATTTTTTTAAACTGACAAAGTATCGCTCAGCTCTGCTCGAACACATAAAAAAGAATCCAGAATTCATCATGCCGGAATCTCGTCGAAATGAAGTTATAAGTTATATTGATAATTTCATGGAAGACATTTCAATTTCTCGAGCCAGCATGAAATGGGGTATTCCAGTGCCGATTGATACGGATCAGAGAATCTACGTTTGGTTTGATGCGTTAATCAATTACATTAGTGCTATTGGCTATACTGACGAAACTGATCAATTCAACAAGTTTTGGCCTGCTGACGTGCATATTGTTGGAAAAGATATCATTAAATTTCACTGTGCACTTTGGCCAGCCATGTTGCTGGCCGCTGGATTACCGTTACCAAAAACAGTTTTCGCTCATGGTTTCTTTACCATCAACGGCGACAAAATTAGCAAGTCGCTAGGTAATGCCATTGATCCGGTTGAGCTAACTCAAAAATATGGGATTGATCCTGTACGTTATTTTTTAATGCGTGAAATTCATTTTGGTGAAGATGGGGATTTTTCTGAAGAGAGAATGGTTGAACGCTACAATGGTGAGCTGGCAAATGATTTGGGAAATCTGCTTAGCCGAACTTTGGCCATGACTGAAAAATACTGTGACGGCCTTGTTCCTGAAAAAGCCGAAGGGTTTCTCAAAGATGATTGGCAGCAATATAATCAAGCCATGAATGAATTGCGTTTTCATGAAGCCATTGAAGTTTGTTGGAATCTTGTTCGCCAAGCTAATCAGTATGTTGAACAACAAAAACCATGGGAATTGGCTAAGCAAGACGACAAAAAACCGCTTGAAAATGCGCTTTATGTTTTGCTTGAAACTTTGCGACATGTTGCTTGGATGATCTACCCATTTATGACTGAGACCTCAGAAGCAATGTTTAAACAACTCGGAATTCAAATTCCTAAGGAGTTTGAACAATCATTTGAATCCGCTTGGGTTTGGGGAGAATTGGCTCCAGGTGGTATAATTAAAAAAGGAGAAAACCTATTCCCTAAACTTGAAACTTGCAACTTGTAACTTGAAACTTTTCTTATGGAGGTAGCTTTTGTAGATTTAATCTTGATAATTATTATCGGTGGCTTTGTTTTTTACGGTGCGTTCTTTGGGTTTATCCACACCCTGGGAAGTTTGATTGGAGCGATCATTGCTTCGGTAATTGCCAGTCGAATTATTGATTCGGTTTTTGAATGGGTTGGCTATATTTTTGGTGGCGGTGTCTGGGCTCGAATAATTTTGTTTATAATTATCTTTTTGGTACTAACAAAATTGATTGGCTTACTTTTCACCATGATAGAAAAAATCTGGTCAGTAGTTCCGCTTGGAAAATCACTAAATAGATTATTGGGAATAATTTTCGGATTTATTGAAGGTGTTATTGTCGTTGGGGTGATCATTTATTTTGCCATGCTTTATCTTCCAGAAGAAGGTGTACGATCCGCTTTGGAAATGTCTGCTGTGGCTGATTACTTGTTAATGGTTGCTGGTACAACCGCAATTTTATTGCCTGACGCTTTACAACAGGCAAACGAAGCGGCTCAGAATATTGAGCTACCAAATATAGATATTAATATTGAAATGCCTAGTGAAGCAGCAGAAATTGCTGAACAGATGGCAGAGTAATTATGAAACTGATTGACACACATTGTCACGTCCATTTTAATGCTTACAAAAAAGATGTTGATGAAGTAATCCAGCGTTCTTTGGACGCTGGTGTTTTAATGATTACTGTTGGAACGCAAACTGATACTTCGCGTCAGGCCGTTGAGTTTGCTCAGAAGTACGATGGTCTCTGGGCTGCAATTGGATTGCATCCGAATCACTTGTGTGAACAAGAGTTTACTGATCCGAATGAGGCTGAAGAACAAGCAACGGTTAAAACGCGTAGCGAAAAGTTTGACTCTGAGTTTTATCGTCAGTTGGCCAAGGATCCTAACGTTGTTGCTATCGGAGAGTTTGGGTTAGACTATTTTCATGTTCCAGGTGGGATCGACAAGCGTAAGCTTGTCATTCAAGATCAAAAAGATTCAATGCGCGCACATTTAGATCTAGCCGATGAACTTGATCTGCCAGTGATTATTCATTCTCGCGATTCACACGCAGATCAAATCGAAATCCTCAGTGAATATGTCCAGGCAGGGAAGTTGTCATCGCGTGGTGTGATCCATTGTTTTACTGGAACGATTGAAGAAGCAGAAAAATATTTTGAGCTTGGTTTTTTGATTTCATTTACCGGGATAATTACTTTTGCCCCGCGTCGGAGCGAGATAAGTAAAGGTGTTGAATATACTGCGATTCAAGAATTGGTAAAAAAGGTTCCTCTTGATAAAATCATGATTGAAACTGATGCGCCGTATTTATCACCAGACCCTATGCGTGGACAACGCAACGAACCAGTATATGTGCAACACATTGCTGCAAAGATTGCCGAATTAAAAGGTATATCTATTGAAAAAGTTGCTGAAGAAACCAATAAGAATGCACAGCAACTATTTAAGATAAAATTCTAGTTATCCACAACTGGGGTCAGACACAGGGTCAGGCACCGGTTGTGGCACCGGTTGTGGATAAGTTGGAAAAAAAATGCGCCACTCCCGAGACCGGGGTGGCGCTTTTAGGTTTTAGTAGGCGATCAGATCAGCCTGCATCCTCCTTGGACTGGTCAGTGTCGCTCGGCTCCGGAGCCGGTTCCTGAGCTTCGATCATCGGCATCCCACCACCGTTGGTGGGCTTGACCGCAGGACGACCCGGCCGACCCTTCTTGCCCTTCAGCTCTGCAGCTGTGCGATTACGCTCAGCATCCTGTGCCAAACGCACTGCCACAGGCAAAGCCTCGAGAATCAAGGTCTTGCGACAATCGATCCAGGTGGCGTCATCGAAGTCGATACCGTCCTGACCGGCCGCTTCCAGAGCATCGGCAACCGCCTTGACCACCGGATCCTTGGAACCAGAGGCAGGACCGGGACGCTTCTTGTGCAACGCGGTTGCCTTGGCTTCGATCTTGTCCGCTTCGACATCATCACCGATGTTCAGCAGGGCAAAAACCGAGACCTGAACCACGCGTTCACCATCAACGTCCTTGAACCAAATATGCCCATACTTGGGCGCATTCGGCCGAATGACCAAAGCCGCGTCCCTAATTGCCTGTGCACGAGCATCCAGACCTTCGCGAGTACGCACCTTGAGTTCGCTACCGGCCTCCTTCAGTGCGTTGACCAGCGGGCACTTGCCTCGCGAAACCAGGCTACGAACCTCCCGAGCCTCCATGTCCAGCAAGTAGCTGATCCGGCCATCGACTTGCGTCAGGTCGTCGGTGGTGGTCAGACCAACGGCCACATAGGCATCCAGTCTGGTGCCATCAGTGGTCAGCTGAATCATCTGCGCCGGCAAAGTGTCGGCCACTTCATCGGCAGTCTTGGCAACGTCACTGACCCGGTTGCACTCGATACAGTTGTAGAACTCGTTGAACTGCACCGTGTACACCCGACCAGCCTTGGGTGGATTGTTATCCATCCAGATGGCTCGCTTGCCATAGATGTAGGTCTGGTAGATGGCCGGCCTCTTCTTGCCGTCATCGGTCGTTCCCTTGGGCTGGAACTTGGTGAAACTCAGTTCGATGATGTTTCGAGAATCACGAACCTTGATTTCACTGTCACGATTCTTCAGGCGACCGCACTCATCCCGCTCTTCCTGAACGTACAACCGCGGCCGATTCCAGGTACACAGACCCTTCTTGGCAGCGGTCCATCCGTCCATGGGAACTGCATACGCTCGATTGAGGCGAGCAACATCGCGACCACCAGGGAAGAAGACGAAGCAGACGATCTGCTTGCCATCCTGAGGAATGAAGGCGTCATCAGCCACATACAGAGGCACCACGGTGATGTTGTCGTCAGTCAAGGCAACCGGGTTGTCATGACCATCACGTCGCCACCGCAGAACCATTGGATCTCTGAGATCATCAGGCATGATCTGTCGGTCGCGTATACCCTTCTTGGTCCAGAACATCAGTCTTGAGGCCCGGAACTGAGCCACGGCCTCAGAGCGACATCGCCTCAAAAAGGCCTGCTGGGCATCATTGCTTGCCATGGTTTTTCCTCCGAAAATTGAGCCTGTGCTCGGTTAAAAGGTCCTTTGAAGCCATGCTAATCAGTCAAATAGACATAATTAGCTGACGGCTTAGAATAACACGGTTTTTCAGTCCTGTCAAGCGTAGGTTGATGATTTTTGCCTTGACATAGGCAATATTTTGTGTTAATCTGCTTTGTCTATCAAAAAAGGCAAATAAACACGAACCTTTCATGGAGGAAACCATGGCAAATATCCCGTACAACCCTGATCTACTTGAGCAGGGTAAAGCCGTAATCGACATGGCTCTTGGTCTGCTCACGGGCCAAAAAGATGTTGATATTGTGGCTTTGACCGAAAACGCGGATGATGATCCTGACTTTGATCAGATCTTTCCGTTTGCTGTTCGGCCCGGGGATGATGCTGACGAAGAAGAAAAGGATCTTTTTGCTACTGCTCAGGCCCTTGAAACTTGCGCCGATGAATTGGCTGAGAGCCTTCACTTCGAACTGGTTGAAGCCACTGAGGGTCAGAGTGTTGTCGATTACCTGCGTGCACTTTTGGCCTGTTGTGGTGACCGATCCGAAAGTAGCCAGCCACTGACAATGGTGGCCAAGGATCTGTCCAAGATCGAAATAGAAGATGGTGGAGAAGAGCGTTGCTACAAGCTGAACAAGAAACGATTCAAGGGCACCAGGCAGATCCTGATTCAGGTCTTTGGCGTTGATGACAGCGACGTTGAGGAAAAGCCTGAAAAGGCTGATGAGGAAAAAGATGACGGTGAGAAAGAACCTGATGCCGAGGAGATGTTCGGGGCAGGCAACACCGACTTCGATGACGATGATGACCCGGACAGCAACGATGATGACGATGATGACGATGAGCCTGGTCACACCAAGAAAAAGGCGAAAGACAAAAAGGACAATAAAAATGTCGCCGTTACCGTTGCCAAGGTCAGTGACCTTCAGCACAAAGTTGCTGTTGCTCAGGCTACGGTCAACAAACTGGTCGAACAGCACTACGCCAACCTGAGGCGCCCGAAGTTCTTGCTCAGAGTAGCTACGTCTGCCCTGGATCAACCTCGTGGTGGGCAAACGGTCGGACAAATGATCTCTGAGCTAAATTCAGGCCAAGGGATCGGTGGTCCGTACGATATTGACCCTTTGGTTCCTATGGGTCTGGTCCTTGATGGCACAACCCTTGTCGGAGCTAATTACACCATGTTTGTCCGAGCTGTCGGTCGCAAGCTGGCAAATCAGATGAAACAACTGGCAGCTGAAGCTGGTGTTCAGCTTACTCGTTAGCCAGTCTAGCCGTCACCCAAACGTACTGGGTGGCGGCTTTTTTAAATATTGACTCTTTTTAGCTGACGATATATACTAGGGGCGGATTTTATTCTTAAATGATCTATGGACGAACCCGAAATACACAGCCACACTTATCCACAGGATAAATTTTAGGCTGTTTTTCTTTTTTTAACTGCAATCAATATGCCCGGTAGTACAACTTTGAATAGTAGTCAGCCGGGTAATCTTAAAAAGCCTTGCTAAGAACCAAAAAGGTATTCTTTCTTAGCAACGTTGCTAGTAAAGCTTAACTTATTAATATTTCAAAGTTGTACTACCGGGTATGCCAGATAATCAAACAATCGAGCTTATTGAACAGGCTGAAGCTGATGCTAAACACATCATTCACCAAGCTAACGAAGAGGCAAAAAAACGCTTGAACGAAACCAATGATGAATGGCAAGATCGTTTAACTAGAGTCAAGGACACCTTGATAAAAGAGCGTGAGTTGGCGGCGACAAAAACAATGGAGCAAGCTTCTAGCTATAAAGAAGCTGAAGCTAAGCAGTTAAAGCAGGATTTAGTGGATCTGGAAAAAGGCAGGGCAGAGCGCGTTGCCAGAGCAACTACCTTGATCAAAGAAAAATTCAGTGAATATGTCAGTCAGTAGAATGGCGAAAATTCAGTTGACCACAGTAAAGGACACTCATCAACAAGTGATCAATGTTTTGCATAATGCCGGTGTTCTTGAGCTTGAAGAAATCACAAACTCTGATCAAGCGAAGTTTGTTTCCGACTCAAAGAGTGCATATTGGCAAACAAACGTAAAATTCGCCCTTGATTTACTTGAGGAGTTCAAGGATGAAAAAAAGAGCGGGCTTTTGGAAAAATTACGCGCTCGTAAGCCTGAATTATCAGAGCAAGACATTGCAAAGTTGACTGAGGATTTTGACTATAAGTCAATTGTAGTTGAGTTGGAAAATCTTGATAAAGAATATAATACCTTGATCAATAGCATCAGTCAGGATCGACGAAGGATTAAGTTTTTGCAAAGCTGGCGTGGTTTACCGACGATTGATCCCAGTGAAACCAAATTTGTAGATGTACATATTGGAGTGGTTCCAATTACTCGTTTTGAGGATTTTCGCAATAAAATTGCTGAAGAAAAATTAATCGAGTATACAAAAATAAGTGAAAGCGAAAGAGAGGTGCGAGTGGTAATTATTGCTGTTAAAGAAGCATCGGAAGCCATTGGTACTCTTTTTGAAATTTCTGACTTTAAGCCGGCAGAGCTTTCCGTGGGTGATATTAAAAGTATTGCTGATCAGATTAAAGAACTTGACGAAACTATCCGAACAAACCGCCAGAAAGTTGAGCTAATGAAAGCAAAGATAAAGTCATACTCACCAAATATAGAAAATTTCCAGATTTTATATGACTATTTGACCTGGTCCAAAGATCAGGACGAAGCAGCAAAAAAGGCTATTTCCACAACAGAAACCATTAGTATTCTTGGTTGGCTACCTAATCAAGCAATTCCTGAGTTAAAAAAACGAATTCAAGAAGTGACTAATCAGTTTGTTTTAGAAGAGGTTGAGATAAAAAAGGACGAAAACATTCCGATCGTACTGGCAAACCCTAAAGCAATTCAACCGTTTGAAGCGGTTACTGAAATTTACGGGGCACCTTTATATAAAGAACCGGATCCGACAATGTATCTAGCACCGTTTTTTATTCTTTACTTTGCTCTTTGTTTATCAGACGCAGCTTATGGATTTGTCTTGGCATTACTGGCATATATCGCAATTAGGGTAATGAAACCACAAGGTGGTGCCAAAAAATTAATGTGGTTAATGGTTTTTTGTGGTTTGTTAACGATTATTGTTGGAGCATTATATGGTGGCTGGTTTGGAATAGCTTTGGCTGATCTTGGTAATGGGCCACTGGTTAGTGCATTAAGAGCCATACAGATGGTTGATCCTGTGCAAAATCCAATGTCAGTGATGATTATGTCATTCATTCTGGGATTTATTCAGTTGGTGTTTGGAAATCTACTTGGAGCTTATTGGCAAATTAAGCACGGCCGAGCACTTGATGGATTGCTTGGTGGTGGACTTTGGGCTTTGTTTCTACTGTTTATTGGCTTCTGGATCTGTGTCAAGGTTGCTGTTTTACCGGAATCTTTAACTGGTTTCGCCAATATCTTGCTTCTGGTCGGTGTTATTGCTATGATCTTAACTCAAGGCAGGGAACAGAAGAATGTATTCTTAAAATTGGCTTCCGGAGTATCTAGTCTTTATGGTCTTGTTGGCTATCTTAGCGATGTTCTATCATATTCTCGTCTACTGGCTTTAGGATTATCTACCGGCATCATCGCGATGGTAGTCAACCTGGTAGCCGGATTATTTGCCGGAATGGTTCCGGCCTACATTGGCTGGCTGGTCTGGATCGTGATAATTATCGGCGGACACTTGTTTAACTTGATTATTAGCGCACTGGGGGCATTTATCCATTCAGGACGTTTGCAATATGTTGAGTTTTTCCCGAAGTTCTTGGTTGGTGGTGGTCGTCGATTCAAACCTTTTACAAAAACAACAAAGTTTATAACCTTAAAATCATAAATAAGAAAAAATATGGAATTAGGAATTGCTTATGCCATTTGTGGTGCAGCCCTAGCAATCGGTCTTGCCGGAGCTGGTTCTGCCTTAGGAATGGGTGCAGCCGGATCCGGAGCCGCTGGTGTGGTCTCTGAAGACCCGGATAAATTTGGAAAAGCTTTGCTTTTTGAGGCTCTTCCAGGAACACAGGGAATCTACGGCTTTTTAGCCGCAATCATGATTCTACAGAAAGTTGGTTTAATCGGAGGAGAAATAGCTAACATTAGTCCAGATATCGGTTTGCAATTTTTGTTTGCCGGACTACCAATCGCTATTACTGGATTGACTTCAGGTTGGATGCAGGGTCGAGTATCCGCAGCTGGAATGGGTGTTCTAGCCAAACGTCCGGGTGAAGCCGGAAAAGCAATCATTCTTTCAGCCATGGTTGAAACCTATGCTGTGCTTGGTTTGCTGATCACAATTTTACTGGTTACAAGTATCAACGTATAAATTATGTCCGTTGAAGACATCAAACAACATATTGCCGACAAGGCTCTGACTGAAGCGAATAAAATTCGTAATGAATCAAATATTCAGGTCGAAGCTTTGCAATTGGAATGGCAAAAGAAAATAGAAGATGAACGACAGCGTTTGGTCAGCGAAATTGAACATCAGGCTTCGTCTAGATTGGCGCAAGCAAAGTTTAAGATTCGTGAGCAAGTTAACTCTAAAAAAATGACCGCCAAACAGGATCAGTTGGATGAGTGCTATGAAAAAGCACTTCAGTCGCTAGCAGAATTGTCTGACTCTGAATATCAAAAACTTGTTAAAAGGCTTAAAGAGTCAACAAAAGGACTTGAAGGCAAGATCATAGAAAAAGAAAATAATGGTGGTTTTGTTTTTCAAACAGAAGAAGCTGATCTTGATTTTACTTTTTCCACCTTGCTAAAACAGGTTCGTCAACAAACTTTGGTTGAAGTGAACGACATTCTGTTCAATTAATAACTATGTCAGTGATTCGAGAAAATTATATCTACGCTACAGCAAAGGTGCGCTCACTTGAGCAGTACCTGCTTAGTGATTCTGATATGACTCGAGTGATTGATGCCAAAACTCCGGACATTGCTTTTAAGGCCTTTAACAGTTTGGACTATGCAGCTGAACTCTTGGATCTGGAAGCAGAAGATTATCGAACAGCCATGGATCGAAAAATGACCCGACTGAAAAAAGTACTTCGTCACATTGTCCCTGACCAGGACTTGCTTAGACTATTGTTTATTGAACGCGATTACTACAACATCAAATTTTTGCTTAAGAAAAAAGCAACCGGTCAAATCGAGTTTGATTTATCAAATCTATCTGATGGTTTATGTAAAGTTGATCAGTTGAAACGGCATATCATTGATGAGTTGGAATCGGACATCGATATTGAACTTCGTGGTGATATTAGTGATTTACGATCAGCTATTGGAGAAAGCGCTGATGCTGAAACCATTGCTAATCTGGTTAATCAAAAAATGAATAAGCGTAATCATCAATTGACTGAAAAGATCAACAATCAATTTATTACCAAACTGTATCATTATCTAGCTGACAAAAATAATATCAACCTGTTTTTAAGAGCCCGCAGTTTAGGTAAGAATAAAAACTGGTTTGAGTCCCGGGTCAATGACACTGGAAGTATTCCGGCTCAGGTTTATCTGGATGTATATGATGTTGGAGAAGATGAGACCTTCCTAAACCAACTACGTATATTTTTGCCAAGCAAGATTAATGAACGAATTGAAGAATATCAAAAGGATAAAGGTATCTGGCATATAGAACTTGGGGTAAACAATGTGATTATTGATCATTTGCGTGAAGCCAAGATAATTGGCTTTGGTCCGGAAGTAATTGTAGCTTATTTCTTTGCTAAGAAGTATGCGATCAAGAATCTGAGTACTATTATGGCTTTGAAGTTCGGACAGATTGAACCCGCTGAAATCAGAGAACATTTGGTAGAAAGTTATTAAACGAGCGATCAGCAGAACTTATGCAAGATTATAAAATAGGAATAATTGGAACAGAAGAAGCGATCATGGGATTTCATGCACTTGGTGTGAGCTGTTTTCCGATCACTAAAGAGGATCAGGCAAAAGAGATCATTGACAAGATCATGAACGATCGCTTCGCTGCTGTTTTTATTACTGAAGATTGGGCAAATCGAATTCGCCAGCAAATTGATGACGCTCTGGCCGGAGCTGCTTTGCCTGCTGTAGTAACTGTACCGTCTCCACAAGGAGCAACCAAAGCTGGGCTGGACAATTTAAGAAAGATTGTCGAGCAGGCCGTTGGCAGTGATATATTATTCAATAATTAGTTTTGAAACTATGTCTGAAGAAAATAAAGGAAAGATCATCAAGATCTCCGGTCCGCTAGTCGTGGCTTCTGGGATGAATAATGCCCGAATGTACGATGTGGTTAAAATTGGAGAACAAAAGTTGGTTGGAGAAATTATTAAGCTTGAGGGGGAAAATGCTTCGATTCAGGTTTATGAAGAAACCACCGGGTTAAAGCCGGGCGATCCTGTTTTTATGACCGGCATGCCTTTGTCTGTTGAGCTTGGTCCTGGTGTATTGAAATCTATTTACGATGGAGTACAGCGTCCACTAAAGGAAATCGAAGCTAAAGCACAGTCACCATACATTACAAAAGGAATTGACGTGCCTGGACTAGATCGTGGAAAGCAATGGGACTTTAAAGCCGAAGTTAATGATGGTGAACCGGTACAACAGGGCGATGTGATTGGCACAGTTCAAGAAACCGAGTTGATCGTACACAAAATTATGGTTCCGCCGGGAATGAGCGGGACAGTTTCCGGAATTAAAAGCGGTCAGTATAAGGTTGAAGACGTAATTGCATCAATTGATGGTCAGGAAATTACCATGATGCAAAAGTGGCCGATTCGACTACCTCGACCATACAAACAAAAACTGACGCCAAAAACTCCACTGATTACTGGAACAAGAATCTTTGATACTTTTTTCCCGATTGTAAAAGGTGGGGCTGGTTGTATTCCTGGACCTTTTGGAGCAGGGAAGACTGTTACCCAACAATCACTGGCTCGATTATGTGATGCTCAGATTATTGTGTATATCGGTTGTGGGGAGCGTGGAAACGAAATGACAGAAGTACTTGATGAATTTCCAAAACTGATTGACCCAACATCAGGAAAGCCTTTAATGGAGCGAACTGTACTGATTGCTAACACCTCAAACATGCCTGTAGCCGCGCGTGAAGCCTCAATCTACACCGGTATCACAATTGCTGAATATTATCGCGACATGGGCTATAACGTGGCTCTGATGGCTGATTCAACTTCACGCTGGGCTGAGGCTTTGCGTGAAATCTCTGGTCGTTTGGAAGAAATGCCTGGTGAAGAAGGATATCCAGCATATCTTGGATCTCGTACTGCTGCTTTTTACGAACGAGCTGGTTATGTTGATTGTCTTGGTGAAGATGATCGTAAAGGTTCGTTAACTGCGATCGGAGCGGTTAGTCCTCCGGGTGGCGACCTTTCAGAGCCAGTTACTCAGAACACGCTTCGAGTTACAAAAGTTTTCTGGGGTCTTGATGCTAAGCTCGCTTATCGCCGACACTTTCCAGCCATTAACTGGTTGAACAGCTATTCTTTGTACAACGATAACGTTGAAGAATTTACCCGACAAAACTATGGACAGGATTGGCCAGAAATGAAAACTCAGGCCATGGGTGTGTTGCAAGAAGAGGCTAGTTTGCAAGAAATTGTAAAGCTGGTTGGACTTGATGCTTTATCTAGCAAAGAACAGATCACACTTGATACAGCCAAAGCACTTCGCGAGGATTATTTACAACAATTCGCTTTTGATGAAGTCGATGGCTATACTCCGCCAAGCCGAATGTACTTGATGTTAAAAGCAATTTTGACTTTTCATGATGCGGCCACTGATGCTGTTGCCAAGGGTGCCAAAGTTAAAGATATTACCGACCTTAACGTTAAAGACAGAATTGCCCGAGCAAAAACCGAGACTGATGAAGCTGTCTTAACCGCTCTGCAAAAAGAGTCGGTTGAACAGATTAAGTCAACCATAAACTCAGTTGCATAAACATATGGAAAAGCGATACAAAACAATCAAAGAGGTTCAAGGACCATTGGTCATCGTTGAAGGGATTGTCGATGTCATGTATGAGGAAATGGTTGAAGTTGAACTTGGTGACGGTACTAAACGCAAGGGCCGGGTTCTAGAAATCACTGACAAACATGCTGTTGTACAGATGTTTGAGGGCACAAGTGGAGTTGATATTGATAATTCAACGGCAACTTTTTTGGGCAAGACCATGCAAATTGGAGTTTCGGCTGATATGCTTGGACGGGTTTTCTCAGGAATTGGCGCTCCTAAAGATGGTATGCCAGAGGTTATTCCGGAAAAGCATTTGGATATTAACGGCTCACCGATTAACCCGTACTCTCGAGAAATGCCTAAAGACTTTTATCAAACTGGAATTTCTACCATTGATGGTTTGAATACTTTGGTGCGTGGTCAGAAATTACCGATTTTCTCAGGCGCTGGTTTGCCTCACAACGAAATTGCCGCACAGATTGCCCGTCAAGCGAAAGTGATTGAAGAGGGGGCAAGTGAGGAAGATTTTGCTGTTGTCTTTGGAGCTATGGGAGTGACTTTTGAAGAAGCTGAATTCTTTATCAATGAATTTAAAAAGACCGGAGCTATTGAACGAGCCACTTTGTTTATCAACCTAGCTGATGACCCAGTGGTTGAACGAATTACACTTCCACGTCTGGCGTTAACAACCGCAGAATATTTAGCCTTTGAAAAAGGTAAGCATGTGCTGGTGATTCTAACTGACCTGACAAACTATTGCGAAGCCTTGCGTGAGGTCTCTGCTGCTCGAAAAGAAATCCCTGGACGTCGTGGATATCCCGGATATCTTTACACTGACCTTTCAACTATTTATGAAAGAGCTGGAAAAATGAAAGGACGAAAGGGATCAGTAACTCAAATTCCTATCTTGACCATGCCTGAAGATGACATTACTCACCCGATCCCGGACTTGACCGGATACATCACTGAAGGACAGATCATCGTTTCTCGCGACCTTTATCGCCAAGGTGTTTATCCTTGTGTAAACGTGTTACCATCTTTGTCACGACTTATGAAAGCCGGAATTGGAGAAGGGCAGACCCGTGGTGACCACTCTGGTGTAGCTAACCAGTTATTCGCTGCCTATGCTACTGGAAAAGAGTCTCGTGAGCTAGCGGTTATTCTTGGTGAGTCAGCTTTATCTGATGCTGAGCGTGCTTACATTAAATTTGCTGACGCATTTGAAGCTGAGTTTGTGACTCAAGGAAAAGACGAGGATCGTAGTATCGAAGATACGCTAACACTTGGTTGGAAGCTGTTGTCAATTTTGCCAAAGAAAGAATTAAAACGTGTTAAAGAAGAAGAAATTGAGAAGTATTTACCGAAAAGTTAGTTATGGCCAACGCACTTGGGGTTAACCCAACACGACAAGAGTTGTTAAAACTCAAAGTAAAGCTCAAGACCTCTGAGCGTGGTTATAAATTACTCAAAGACAAGCGAGATGGTTTGATGAAGCAG
The DNA here is from genome assembly GCA_043811105.1 of Candidatus Uhrbacteria bacterium. Taxonomy (GTDB): domain Bacteria; phylum Patescibacteriota; class Patescibacteriia; order UBA9934; family CAZDDW01; genus CAZDDW01. The sequence goes on along the minus strand of JBDRNK010000011.1, from coordinate 18,066 downwards.
TTTATGGAAATCATTCGCGAAGCCAAGGATCTGCGTGAAAATGTTGAAGAGCAGTTAAGTATTGGGTTTCGATCTTATTTGTTTGCCAGTGCTAAGACCCCACCAGATTTGTTAAAGAGCGCGTTTTTGCTGCCATCGATGAAAACTGTGTTGCAAGCTGATGTCAAAAACGTAATGTCTGTGAACGTTCCCGTGTTTGAGTACAAAGAAGAAGGTGATTTCTTGTCATACGGATTTAGTTTTACTGCTTCAGAGTTAGATACTGCGCTGAAAAGCTTCTCAGAAACTTTAAAAGACATGGTCCGTTTGGCAGAGGTAGAACATTCTGCGAAACTGTTGGCCGAAGAGATTGAAAAAACACGACGCCGAGTTAACGCTCTTGAGTACGTGTTTATCCCGAAGATGAAAGAAACGATTAAATATATTCAAGCCAAATTGGGTGAACAAGAGCGCGGAACAATTATCACCCTGATGAAAGTTAAGGACATGCTGATTAAACAAGAACAGGAAATGGAACGGGAACGACAAGTATAATTATTTCGAAGGGAGAGACGCCCGTAAGGGCGTCTTTTATTACTTGACCTCGTTTTTTGTTTGTGCTAAGTTTTGTTCGGAACTATGAAAAACTTCTAACGGGGTTTATCCCCGGTTCTGAAATCAAACACCATCAAAGATGGCTGGGAAGAATTCCTAGAAAACCAGGAGGAAGAGTTATGTCAGACAGAACCGGTTCGTGGGCAACACTTTGTAGAAGTATTTCTGAGATAGAACCACCTCGACCAATCCTCAAGGTAGTCAGCACTCAATGTGCAGTTGTTCTGATGAACGCTTTTGTTCACAGTGTAGATAATAATCACATGGTCTTTTTCATCACAAAAGAAGATTCAAATCTGGTTCCAATTCATGCCAGTGACATCTTGTACATGATTTATCCTCCACGCTGACAAGGATAATAATAACGAGGCCACTCCTTGGCCCACGAAGCTCAAACGAAGTGAGCGAAGTGGGCTTGACCTCGTTCTTTTTTTTGACAAGTAGCAAAAACCTTTAAGAAAAAAGGCTCAACTTTTTATGCGGTCGGGTAAAAACTTGTCCCTTTTAAGCTAATGGTGCGTCTTTTAGTCCGACCGTACCAAAAGACGCACTGCTAAAAATTCCGGAATCCGGACCTGACCACAAGGCTAGGAATAAATTCCCTGAGAAGAACTTCGTTACAACTTCCTTAACGCGCCCATCAGCTCACCCATACTCTTTCCTAACTTGCTAGCAAAAGTTCGGCCAATGGCTGCTGGATCTGTGGTGACCACTTTAACAAACTCATCCAGATCTGTAGGATCTTCAAAAAATTCTTGACCTAGCGCCCGCACGGCGTCAGGATCGTAAGTCTTCAGCTTGCACTCTTTACTTATCGCCGAGATCGCTTGAGCCATATTATCTGCGTTTAACGGCTCTTTTGACGAACGCATACTACTTAAAGCCTTGGTCAATTTATTCTTATCAAAACCTTTCTGACTGATCTTGTTAATCAACCCCAACCAAGGCTTGTCTTTGTCAGGATCATCGCCTTTGGCCGTAATCCGAGCAATAGCTTCGTTTATCTCTTGGACACTAACCGCCCCGTCTGCCAATTCAGCTATGACCAAACGAATCGTTTCAGACTTTTCTTTAGAAGCAATAAAGTTCTTAAACTCAGCCAAAGGATCAATAAATTCACCACGCTTTGATCCCATCAGATCAAGATAATTCGCTGTCAAAGCAAAGGCAATTTCATCCTGATTTAGCCCGGCAAAATGACGATCATAAATATCTGAACTAATTCCGGTCATTGCCATGGACACCATATGCTTATCAACCGCATCGAGAACAAGCGGATCATCAAACCCAAGATCTTTTGCTTGGGCAACCCCAAGCTCGGCATGGCCTTTGTACGAAACCTTGGTCACACCAAGATCAGAGATATCTTTAACATCGCTGGCAAAAGCCTGCCACTCTTCCCAGGTCATTAATTTTTCTTCTTGATCACCAACCGTTACACCAAGCGTATCTGCCTTAGCTAGATCATGAATCAAAACATATTGCTCAACCCTTTCGCGATTCTTGCAAACAGCACTAACAATCAAATCGCGAACTGATTCTGGCAAATCATCAGATATGGCTTCAACACCTTGATTAACAATTGCCTGAACATTTTCAAGAATAAGATCAAGATGGGTATCCATAGTTTGACCTTCTTTGTGAAATTCACCGGCCTGAGGGACATCAAACGACTGTTCGATCTTGGCTCGAAGATCTTGATACTGTTCACCCTCAAATCTTTCAACTGTTAACTTTTTAAGCTTATCAACACGTTTTGACCTCGTGTCAGCATCTGAGACCTCAAATACTTCGGTCGAAGTTAATTTTTCAATCATATAAATATGTTTTATTTATTTGATTCAGTTTAACACAACGTGAACAAAATGTAGATATAACACTTAGAAAACCGGACACACTGTCCGCGTTTTTGATACATCTATAACATGCCGTGGCTTGACAATATTCAATTTTTTGCATAACATATGGCCACAGAACATTCACAAGGGGAGATGTTGTGCTCACAGCAGTACAAAAGGCTTTGATTCGATGTTCCAGAGAACGGTTGTCGTGCCGGCTTCATTTCTACAACACTTCAGTCGTAGTGCTCGATGGTACCTACATCGACACAACTGACAGAAACGCGGTTACCTGCCACGAGCCGGATTGTGAACCACGCGAGTTCATGTTTGCAGACATTGAATGTGTTGAAATCATGGAACCAACCATGCAAACAGGCCCTGACCCCTTCTAAATCTCCTTGACCCTCACCTCTGAGGGTCATTTTTCTTTTGTGGTATAATAAGGTCGCTAAAATTTGTGGGACCGACAAGCGTACCTGTCCCCCGAAGCTCGAAGAGCGAAGGGGGAAGCTTGTCAATTTGACACCCTTACGGGTGTCGATCCCACTCGATCATATGCCCGACAACCTTCTTGAAAACCTAAACCAAGAACAACTCCAAGCCGCCATGCACAAGGACGGTCCGCTTATGATTATTGCCGGCGCTGGAACAGGGAAGACCACAGTGATTACTCAGCGCGTAGCTTGGTTGATCGAACAGAAACATGCTGCACCAGATGAAGTTTTGGCGCTGACGTTTACTGAAAAAGCCGCGACTGAGATGGAGGAACGGGTCGATCGATTGTTACCCATGGGCTATGTTGATCTTTGGATCTCAACCTTTCACGCTTTTTGTGAACGTGTACTTCGCGACCACGGTGTTGAGATTGGATTATCGCGAAACTTCAAATTGTTATCTGAGATTGACACTTGGCTGTTAATGCGCCAAAACTTTGATCGCTTCGAGCTGGACTATTATCGTCCGCTGGGAAATCAGACAAAGTATTTGAAATCTTTACTGCAACATTTTTCTCGTGCCAAAGACGAAGTGATCACACCTGAAGAATATCTGAAGTTTGCCGAAGGTGAAAAGGCTAATCTGGATACTAAAACATCAGACGACGAAGCAACAACTGAAGTTGCTCGACTTGAAGAGCTGGCAAATGCCTATCATACATATCAGCAGATATTATTGGAAAACGATGCCATGGATTTTGGGGACTTGATCATGTACACACTTCAATTGTTGCGTCGCCGCCCAAAGATTCTAAAAGAGCTTCGTCAGAAATTCAAATATGTGCTTGTTGACGAATTTCAGGATACTAACTGGGCGCAGTATGAATTAATCAAGTTGCTGGCAGCACCAAAGAACAACCTGACCGTTGTTGGAGATGACGATCAATCGATCTACAAATTTCGCGGTGCTTCGCTTTCAAACATTCTTCAATTCGAAGTTGATTTTCCAGAAGCTACCCAGATCGTGCTGACCAAGAACTATCGCACCGTGCAATCGATCCTGGATCACGCTTACAACTTTATTCAAAAAAATAATCCTAATCGTTTAGAAACTCAACCGCGAGAAAAGCCACTTTCAAAACGCCTTGTGTCACATCGCCAAGATGCCGGCTTGGTTGAACACATCCACTGCAAGACTTTGGATCAAGAAGTTGAAAAAGTGGCTGATCGGATTCTTGAATTGAAAAAAAATCACCCAGATGCAGATTGGTCGGATTTTGGAATTTTGGTACGAGCCAATGATAGTGCCAACAATTTTTTGTCTGCACTTGAACGTCGTGGAATCCCATATCAATTCCTAGCCCTTCGGGGCCTTTATACAAAATCAATCGTGCTGGATCTTTTGGCTTTCATGCAAGTGGTTGATAATCCGTACGATAGCCCGAGCTTGTATCGTATCTTAACTCATCCGATGTTTGATCTGGAAACTGAAGAGCTACAAAAAATCAACTTTGAAGCCTACAAGCAAGGTCGATCTACATTTGAAGTTTTACAAAAACTTAAAACTGAAAAAACAGAAAAAATATTATCTATACTTGCCGAACTATCACAAGAAGCCAAGACCAAGCCGGTTACAGAGATGGTTGTGATGACCTTGCAAAAATCTGGATTACTTGAGTATGCTCAGACGTTGCCAGCACAAGATGAACATGATGCGTTTCGTTTCTTACATCAATTTTATGAACGGGTAAAACGTTTTGAAGTACGTGCTGATCACAAAGCTTTAAAAAACTTTTTGTTTGAATTCAAACATGAACGAGATGCCGGGGAAGAGGGAAGTTTGCAATTTGATATTGAGTCCGGCCCTGATATGGTCAAGATAATGACTGTGCACGGATCTAAGGGTCTGGAGTTTCGTTTCGTTTTTGTGGTCAACTTGATTGATCAACGTTTCCCAACGGTACGACGCAAAGACCCGATCCCACTACCGGATGCTTTGATAAAGGAAAAGATTCCAGAAGGCGACATACATCTGGAAGAAGAGCGTCGGTTGTTTTATGTTGCCATTACGCGAGCCAAAGAGGGTTTGTTTCTAACTTCGGCAGAGGACTATGGTGGGGTTCGCAAACGCAAAATGTCGCGATTCTTGCACGAGCTTGAGCTTGATCAAGACAAACAACCCCCTAATCCTGAAAATATCGGGCCATTTATCGAAACCGAACTTGATGCGTCTTTTGATACGGCCGTACTAAAAGACGCCACAATCGAATATACGATACCAAAACATTTCAGCTTCACCCAGTTAGCTGCATTTGCTTCTTGTCCGTTGCAATATAAATTTGCTCATATTCTAAAGATACCTGTATTCGGCAAGTATCAAATGTCGTATGGAAAAACCATGCACAATACTTTGCAGGAATTTTTCCGGGTTTGGATTGAACGGCAAAATGCTCCACAGCAGAGTTTGTTTGAGGAAGATGGGAAAGACACCCGTAAGGGTGTCGATCAAAATGACGCCCTGACGGGCGTCTGTCCCACACTTCTTGTGTCTTCCGACGACCTATTAAAAATCTACAACACAGAATGGATCGATGATTGGTATCCAAACGATCAAGTTCGTGAAGAATATAAACAAAACGGCTTGGATACTCTCAAGGGGTACTGGAAACAGCTCGAAGCTGAACAACCGTATCCAACTCAGCTTGAAAGCGGATTTACGCTTAAAATCGATGATCTGATACTAAAAGGGCGGATCGATCGGATCGATCGGATCGAAGGTGGAATTGAGATTGTTGATTACAAAACCGGGAAAGCCAAGGAAAAACTAGATCGCGATGACAAAAAACAGTTGTTGATTTATCAGATCGCTTCGGTTGAATGTCTTGGCCTTGTACCGAAAAAACTGACTTATCATTATCTTGAAAACAATACAACGCTTTCTTTCTTGGGCGAACCTAAAGAGCTAGAAGATCTGAAAACAGAATTACTCGGTGCCTTAGAAAAAATCAAAGCCAGCAACTTCAACGCCACCCCTGGCTTTAATTGTCAATTCTGCGACTTTGCTGATATCTGCGAATTTAGAAAGTTATAACTTGACAAAAAGCATTATTTTGTACTAAGTTTATGGCAAGGAGTAACTGATGCCTGATGACCTAAAACATCCCGTAGTCAAGACCTACTTTGCATACATCTACCTTCCAGGCGCACTCGTGACTACCCACCCAGTTTATGAGCTCGATAAACTTGATAATCAGGTTAATTATTGGATCAAGGATATGATTTCAAAGCATGGTGGTAGTGTCCAAGTGATTCCACTGCCTCCTAAAGCAATGATTGCACCCCTGACCAATCTTGCTCTTTTTCTTCATCAGACAACAATAATCTGGACGCCGTCGCCAGATTCAACTCGATAATCAGCATAAATGAAAACCTGCCAAAATCTCGGCAGGTCTTTTTCTTTTAGCTTATCTGCTGTAGAATATTAGCTATATGTTAAAACCAATGAGTGATCTGATTCCAAGGGCAGTAAGCCGTTCCGGGATCGGGCAATCAATGTATGCCGCCAACGTTGTCACAATTGCCAATGCTTTTTTTTCACAGCTATTACAAGATAAAACAAAATATCTAAAAGTAATCAGCTATCAAAACGGTATTTTAACGGTTGATTGTTTAAATAGTGTGATTGCTCAAGAAGTGGCCTCCAGCGAAGTGCGTCTTTCAAATTTTCTAAGAAAGAAAGCCCCGCAAGCAAATTTAAAATCGATCAGAACCAGATTAACAGACTCTTTGGAATCATGGTAAAATGTACTCAATATGACATTTAAACAATACCTGATCGTCATGCTTGTGGGTACAGCCTGCGCCTGGCTAAGCTGGCTGATCAGTCTTTACACCACTGACCCAACTGAAACTTCGGTTCTCGGTTTCATGTTTTTCTATTTGACTTTGTTTATTGCCTTGGTTGGAAGTTTAACTATCTTCGGTTCAGCCATACGAGTTTTTTTAAAAAAACCAAACGTGATCTCGCGTCAGGCCTTTATCGCTTTCCGTCATGGATTTTTGTTTAGTCTACTGATAATCGGATCCCTGATCTTGATTTCCTTTGATGTTTTACGCTGGTGGTCGATTATCCTATTGATTACAGTCTTGGTTTGTTTTGAACTTTTCTTTTTAACATCAAGGCGACCTAGACCGCCGCAAAAGATTGAATAAATAATGTATCCAAAGATACCTTGCAACTGTAGCGTATATTCGGTAAAATGGAGGCCTTGAAATGCCTCTTATTTTATTATGCTAAATCGATTTTTCGGAAAATTTTCTAAGGATTTGGGAATAGATCTTGGTACTGCCAATACACTGGTTTTTGTTAAGGAAAAGGGAATTATTATCAATGAACCTTCAGTCGTGGCAATTAACACCAGAACCGATCAAATCGTTGCTGTAGGTAAAGATGCCAAAGACATGATCGGTAAAACTCCACCTCATATCATTACAACAAAACCTTTGACCAATGGTGTGATATCTGATTTTGAAGTGACTGAAAAGATGTTGAAGTATTTCATCGATAAGGTTCATCAAGAGTCGTTTACGATTGTGCCACGACCAATGGTTATCATCGGCGTGCCTTTGGAAATTACTGAGGTTGAACGAAAAGCGGCTGAGGATGCTGCAATTTCAGCCGGGGCTCGTTCGGTAAAACTGGTCGAAGAACCGATGCTGGCGGCCATTGGTGCTCGCCTACCAATCACTGACTCCATCGGATCAATGGTTGTTGACATTGGCGGTGGAACAACTGAGATTGCTGTTATCTCTTTGTCCGGTGTTGTTAATTGGAGATCTTTGCCGATCGCTGGCGAGGAAATGAATCGAAACATTATCCAGTACGCTCGTGAAAAATTTAACTTGCTTTTGGGAGAGCGGGTAGCTGAACAGGTCAAAATTAGAATCGGTTCTGCTTTGGAGCTTGAAGAAGCTTTAGAAATGCAAATGCGCGGACGCGATTTGATTAGTGGCCTGCCAAAAGAATTGATCGTTAACGACAGTCAGATTCGCGAAGCCCTTCATCGCTCGGTTAAGACAATTATTGAAAGTATTAAATCAACCTTGGAGGTTACCCCTCCTGAATTAGTGGCTGATATCTACGAAAGAGGAATTATCATGACCGGCGGTGGAGCTTTGCTAAAAGGATTTGATCAGGCCATTGCTCTAGCAACAGAAATTCCCGTGCGTATAGCTGAGGACCCATTATCATGTGTAGTTCGTGGTGCCGGGGCTTTATTGGATAATCCGGATCTACTGGCTGACATTGCCTTACCTTCAGCTACTGAGCAAGGTACCTTATGAAAAACAAGCAGCGTTATATATTTTATATAATCACAACAATCATTGGCCTGTTTGTTGTTTTATTTTTTAGCGGTTACTTGGTTGTGGCCTTGGGAATAATCCAACGACCTTTTGTCAGTTCCGGCACCTGGTTTTCCGGTTTTTCAACTTCCTTGCGTGGTCATAGTGCTTTAATTTCAGAAAATGAAACTTTACAAAATAAAATCGAAGCCCTGTCAGTTTATGAAGCGGAACTAGAAACTCTTCGTGCGGAAAATGAAAATCTAAAACTTCAACTCGGATACATTTCTGATCAAGCTTGGCAAAGTGTGACTGCAGCCGTGACCACGCGATCAGTTGGCCCAAGTGAATCATTGATCACTATTGATCAGGGAGAGGAGCGAGGAATTTTGGCCGGACAGCCAGTGATTGCTGCCGAAGGAATATTAATTGGAAAAATTATTTCAGTTGGCCAAAGAACTTCGGTTGTTCAATTACTAAACGATCGCTCAAGTAAAACCGCCTCAACTATTTTGAACTCTTCGCGCACCCTGGGCTTGGTTGAAGGTACTGGCGGGACACTGTTGGACTTCCGCTACATTCCACAAAACGTTGAATTAACAGAAAACGATTTAGTCGTTACTTCTGGCTTGGAAAATGGTGTGCCTGGTGGGCTGGTCATTGGTTTGATTAATAACATCGAAACAGATCCAAACGAACCATTTCAAACTGCAGTTGTTGAACCAGTGATTGATTATCGCGTTTACACCATGGTAACGGTGATCACCATAAACTAGCTATGGTTAAATTTATATTCTATTTTGCCTTATTTATTGGTTTGTTTTGTTTAGAAACCAGTTTTATTGCTTCATTGCCAAAACCGCTAAGCTACACTCCCTTGATTTTGGCCTCTTCAATTTTTCTCATTCAATATCGCAGTTCTTGGATTGGAATTTGTTGGCTAGCCGGATACGGTCTGCTTTTGGATTTGTTTGGTCTGGCCATGTTTAAACCTCAGCTGTTGCTCTACTCACTGGTCGGCTTAGCCACTTGGCAGTTGTCAAAACATTTATTCACTAACCGTTCCTTGTACGGAATTCTTGGTAGCGGTTTAGTGGCTTTTATTATGGTTAGCTTTACTGAAATAGCTTATTTGCTTTTTCAGGCCTTTTTTCTTGAAAATGATCTTCCTCAAATTGAGATTGCGAATTATTATTTGTTCAAATTGGTTCTGTTCATTCTGATTTTGTTTATTTTCTTTCAAAGCTCACATGCTTTTCAAAAACAAAAAAACATCTAACTCGCACAACCCTTTCGGTATTACCACTGAGGATGGTTTTAGTTTGCATTTATCTCGTTCAGAGGATCAATCAACAATCACCGATCTTTATCAAGGTGAACTTTCAGAAAATCCACGTCTGCGACCATTAATCAATCTATCGGTTATCAAAGTTACTTTGATCGTTGTTTGTTTTATTCTTGGCTTAGTCTTAGCCAGAGCCGGATATTTGCAGATTATTCGCGGAGACTATTACTATGCTTTGGCTGAAGGAAATCGAATTCGAATTGAAAATATTCCAGCCATTCGAGGAGTTGTTTATGATCGAAATTTAAATTTGCTTGTTGAAAACGTTCCTTCATTCACAATCACCATTACTGCCGATGATTTACCAGATGACACTGAAGAGCGTGATCAAGTTTTGAATGTGACAGCTGAAATTATTAATATTCCACGCGGTGAAATCGAAGCTATCTTAGCTGAATACAAAGATGTTTATTATCAAGCCGTACCGATTGCCAGAAATGTCAGCCATGAAAAAACTATGGCTATTGCCTCGCAGAATCAACTCTTACCCGGAGTTGATTATCTACTGACCACTGAGCGCGCTTACGCGACTGACGCCGCTCGTTCCTTGTCACACATTCTCGGTTTCATGGGCAAGCTTGATCCTGATGAAATTGATTTGCGTTTGCAACAAGGTTATGCCCGGACTGATGAAATCGGCAAGCAGGGAATTGAGGAAACATATGAACAGCTTTTGCGCGGTCAGGTTGGTGAAAAAATTGTTGAAGTTGATGCTTTGGGAAATGAGATTGTCATCATTAACGAAGAGCAACCGGTTGAAGGCCAGAATATTATCATGGCTATTGATTCTGAACTACAGTCTTTCATTGAAATGCGTTTATCTGAATATCAAGACAAGAATAAAAATATTAAAGCATCGGTGATTGCTCTTGATCCAAATAACGGTCAGGTTTTGTCACTGGTTAGTTTGCCGTCGTTTGACAGTAATGATTTTGTTGGCGGAATTAACTCATCAATCTATCATAGCTTGATCAGTGATCCTGACCAGCCTTTGTTTCCCAGAGCCATTGCCGGTGAATATCCGTCTGGATCGACTTTTAAGCCAGTAGTTGCCGTAGCAGCTTTATCTGAAGGACTGATCAATGAATACACAAGTTTTCTGTCGTCCGGTGGCTTGGCGATAAGTACATGGTTTTTCCCGGACTGGAAAGCCGGTGGACACGGCTTAACCAATGTTCGCAAAGCCCTGGCAGAATCAGTTAACACTTTTTTCTACATTATCGGTGGCGGTTATGAAGATTTTATTGGCTTGGGGGTTGATCGGATTGTTGAATATGCTGGCTATTTTGGACTGGGTTCAGTCAGTGGAATTGATATCGCTGGCGAGGCCTTAGGTTTTTTGCCTTCAAAAGAATGGAAAGAAAAATTTAAAAATGAACGCTGGTATGTTGGTGATACCTATCACTTGGCGATCGGGCAGGGCGACATTTTAGTCACTCCATTGCAAATTGCAGTGATGACTTCTGTTTTCGCTAATGGTGGAATGTTGTATCAGCCGCATCTATTGTATGACGTGGAACAAAGTGGGAAAGACGTCCGTGAGGACGTCACAGCTGATGCAATCCGCATCGTCCGCGAAGGACTGCGCCAAGGTGTAACTGAAGGTTCTTCGCGCTATCTGTTGACTGTGACCGAACCAGTGGCTGGAAAAACCGGAACTGCCCAGCCGGGCGGAGATAAAGATTATCACGCCTGGTTCACCGGATTCGGACCATACGAAAATCCTGAGATCGTTCTGACTATCTTAATCGAAGAGGGCGGGGAAGGCTCAGAAGTCGCCGTCCCAATCGCCCGTGATATATTTAATTGGTGGTTCGCAAATCGTTAGGGGGGGTCAGGTCTTTACTTTTAGACTTTTCAACGATAAACTAAAGAAGTATGGCTCGACCATTGCGTATTGAATTTCCAGGAGCAACTTATCACGTCACTTCTCGTGGCAACGCTAGAAACGATATTTTTTTGTCTGATAATGATCGACATCAATTTCTCAAGACCCTGTCAGAGACGATTGAACGCTATAACTGGCTCTGTCACTCTTATTGCTTGATGGGTAATCATTATCATATACTTATCGAAACCCCTGAAGGAAATTTAGCTAAGGGTATGCGCCAGTTGAATGGTGTATACACTCAGGCTTTTAATAAAATCAATCAACGGGTCGGCCACATTTTTCAAGGAAGATACAAGGCTTTCCTTATTGAAAAAGAGCCATACTTGCTTGAGGTGATTCGATATATTGTTCTCAATCCGGTTCGTGCACTGTTAGTCAACGATCCAAAAAATTGGCAGTGGAGCAGCTACTGTGCTTTCGCCGGGATAACAAAAGTGCCAAAATGGCTGGAAATAGATTGGATTTTAGGACAGTTTTCTATGGACAGAAAATCCGCACAAAAAGAGTATGTGAGATATATCTTGAATGGTGTTGGAGAAAAAACGCCTTTCACAAAAATTGACCAAAGCCAGATACTGGGCTTTCCACAATTCATTGATTGGGTTCGTGAACAACAGGGTTCTGCGCAAATGATTTCGGAAGTTCCAATAAAGGAGCGCTTGATTGGTCGTCCGGGGCTTGATGATTTGTTCACTGATGAGACATTAGGGGATAAACGGCTTCGAAACGATTTGATTCGATTGGCTCATATAAAGGCCGGCTATTCACAAAAAGAAATAGCGGATTTCCTAGGGGTGCATTACACATGGATAAGCAGAATTATAAATAAAAAAGTCTAAAAGTAAAGACCTGACCCCCCTATTTTCAAAATTATCAATAAATGCTAAGGTCTGGCTAGGAGGATCTTGTGTCTATTCAAATGCAGATCGTAAAACTGACGATTGCACCGGCGATCGCTGTTGTTAGCGTCCTTATACCAATGTTGCTTTTTCCCAACAGTCCAGGCTTCTGGATTGTTGGCGGAATGATCGGCGTCCAACTAATCATTGGATTGTTGATCGTCTGGCCACCGGAATTTATTACGAAATTTTTCAACAAGCACCTCTGGAACGATCCGCCTTCAAAATAGAGTTTCACACTGAAAGAGGTGGGTTACATGTCTTTACTCAAGCGCTTGGTTGATTGGGAAAAGGTTCATATTGTTGCCGGAGAAATTCGAGACAGCTGTAGTACTGTTGAGGAACAGACTTGGCTAACTCGCTTTATGATCAAGTCACTATTGATTGAATGGTTGCTTGGCTTGGCTATGTTGATATGTATGTTCTACAGCATGCCAAAGCTCGCTGGGGAATTTGTTGACTGGCCCGCTTTAATAATCTGTTTCGCAGGATTTGTGCTTCTTCTCCTTTGGACGAATTGGGTCACCCACAACATAGAAATTCTCTTCTATTGTATCGACCGTTGGCACTGGGCAACTTCGCTCTATCCCATTCTCGCGTTCTGTTGCGTCACCCTGCTTGTCTTGGCGATTAATTGATCCCCACACCGCTTGTGGTGGACCTACCCTGTACTATTCCCGCTGATGTCGGGATCTGGTACAGGGGATTTTTTTATGCTTAAAATCAAATATCAAGACCTGACCCCCAGTAAATTTTCTTGCGCTGTGGATAAATATCTGCTATCGTATTTACACAAGATAAAAACTCGTGATCTAATGGTCACGGGTTCATATTTACTTCAAATTATGTCAACATTTTTATCACAAGAAAAGCTGGAAGAGCTGGAAGCCGAGCTTAAACACCGGCAAGGAGAAGGGCGGAAAATCATTGCCGCCAATATTGAACAAGCTAAAGAACTCGGAGATCTATCTGAGAATTTTGAGTATCATGCTGCAAAAGAAGATCAAGCTCAAAATGAAGGTCGCATAATGCAACTTAAAGAAATGATAAATGATGTCTCTATTGTTGAGGATAGTAGTGGTGGTGACCACATTGGAATGGGGGCCAAGTTTATCGTAGAAATAAACGGACAGGAAAAGACTTTTGATATGGTTGGCTCAACCGAAGCTGACCCGCTTTCCGGTAAAATAAGCAACGAATCAAAGGTTGGAATGAAATTACTTGGCAAAAAGCCGGGTGATGAGATTGAAGTTGAATTACCTTCGGGAAAACAGGTCTATCGCGTCGTGAAGATATTGTAAGAACTGATAATTGAAAACTGATAACTTAACGCCGCAGTATATCTTGCGTCGTTTTTTGACAATAACGCCTAATTTAAGATAAAATAAGCATATTCATAATTAGTACAAATTCGTAATTCGTGACCCTTTATGATTGAAGAAGAAGTATCTCGGCTAGCCAGGTTAGCAAAAACTCGTGACCTAGGCATTGACCCGTATCCAATTCAAACAAGTCGCACTCACACCATTGATCGCGTCATCGATCTTTTTGATAATCTTGAAAAGGCTAAAGAGACAATAACTATTGTTGGCCGAATTCGCAGTATTCGTAAACACGGACAATTAACTTTTGTTCGCGTTGAAGATTCTAGTGGACGTATTCAAGTGGCTTTGAAAAATGATCAGCTTGGTCCTGAAGTCTATGAACAGTTTAGTCAGCTTTTTGATGTAGGTGATTTTATTCAAGTCCAGGGCCCGTTGTTTAAAACAAAAACCGATGAGCCAACTCTTTTAGTCACAAAATACAAAATGCTAACCAAAGCCTTATTGCCGCTTCCGGAAAAATGGCATGGCTTAAGCGATGTTGAAGTTCGTTATCGCAAGCGTTATTTAGATCTTATTGCCAACGAATCTGTGCGAAATATTTTTATCCTGCGTAGCAAGATGATCGAGCTGATACGTTGTTTTTTTCAAAATCGAAATTTCATGGAAGTGGAAACTCCAATATTGCAACAGATTCCCGGTGGAGCTTCAGCTCGCCCGTTTAAAACTCATCACAATGCCTTAGACACTGATCTTTATCTTCGTGTTGCCCCTGAATTATATCTCAAACGATTGCTGGTTGGCGGTTATGAGCGTGTTTTTGAAATTGCCCGATGCTTTCGCAATGAAGGAATCGATAATGAGCACAATCCAGAATTTACTCAAATTGAATTTTATTGGGCTTACGCTGATTACAATGACCTGATGAACCTAATGGAAGAACTGCTACCACATCTGCTGACGGAATTGGGTCTTGGGCTAAAGATTAAAGTTGGTGATCAAGAAGCGGATTTTACACCTCCATATCCGCGTATAACCATGCGTGATCTGATTAAGAAGTACGCCAAGATTGACATTGAAAAATTTCCAGATGCAAAGAGCTTGTATGAAAAAGCAAAAAAGCTTGGGGTTGATGATATTAAAGAATCTGATGGAAGAGGGAAGTTAGTTGATGAAATATATAAAACATTTGCTCGACCAAATATAATTGATCCGATTTTTATGATCGACCATCCGGTCGAATTATCACCGTTAACTAAACGCATGCCGGATGACCCCCGCTATGTTGAACGGATGCAAATTGTTTGTGCCGGTGGAAACGAGCTTTGTAATGGCTTTACCGAGTTGAATGATCCTTTGGATCAGGAAGAGCGTTTTAAAGATCAGGAAAAATTGCGTAAAGGCGGAGATGATGAAGCACAACCATTTGACCAGGACTTTATTGACGCCCTGAAGCACGGCATGCCACCGGCAGCCGGCTTGGGTATGGGACTTGATCGCTTGGCAAAGTTAATTACAAATTCTCCAAATTTGAAAGAAGTGATTTTGTTTCCAACGTTGCGCCCGGAAAAGCAGGCCAATGACTCGTGTAAGATTATTGAAGAAGACGAGCTGGAGGTAACCGGCGAGATTCCGGATCGAGAAAATGCACTAAAATTGCTTAAAAAGCACATAACAAACGATGGTTTAATCAAACACCATTTAGCTGCTGAAATGGTTATGAGAGCTTTTGCAAAGCATTTTGACAAGAATGTGGACCTCTGGGGAATTGCCGGTCTGCTACACGATCTTGATTGGGAAGAAACTAAAGATGATCCATCGCAACACTCGTTGCGTTCGGCAGAAATCTTAAAAGAGCAAGGGGTTGATTGTCGGGTTATACACGCTATCAAAGCCCATAATGAAATGCACGGTCTGCCTTTAGGTATGTTGCTTGATCGCACTTTGTTTTGTGTTGAGGAGCTGACTGGTTTGATCACAGCAACCGCTTTAGTTCAGAAGGACAAAAAACTGACCTCGATCAGCAGTGTTGATTCACTGATTAAAAAGTTTAAGAAAAAAGAATTTGCCCGAAACGTCAACCGAGAGATTATCTCGCGTTGCCAGGAGCTGATTGGACTACCATTGGAAGATGTGATGAAAATTTCACTTGAAGCCATGAAAGAAGGTTCCGACGATCTTGGTTTATGAAAACTACCCTGGTTTTCGGAACGTTTGATGGAATCCATCCGGGACACGATTCGTTTCTGGCACAAGCTCGTCAACTAGGAGATAAGCTGGTTGTATCTGTTGCCTCGGATCAATTCGTTAGAATAATTAAACAAAGAGAACCACTACTCAATGAACAGGGACGGTTGCAAGCGATCAAGGGGCATGAGCTGGTTGACGATGCAATCATTGGAGACCGAGCGATCGGCAACTTCGAGAGTGTACAAAAAGTCAACCCTGATACGATTGCTCTTGGGTATGACCAGGACCAACTTGCTGACAAGTTGTCTGAGTGGATCAAAAAAACCGGATCAAAGATCAAAGTGGTAAGACTGAAACCATATAAACCTGAACAATATAAATCTACGAAATTGAGGGACCGACAAGCGTAAGCTTGTCACATTGACCCTGCCAAGACCGGGTCAATCCCACTTTATACAAATATGCTCGACATACAAATAATTAGAGACGACCCGAAGCTGGTCAAACAGGTTGCCAAAGACAAGAATGTTGATGTTGATATCGACGAAATTCTTGTCCTTGACAAAAATCGAAAAAATCTATTAGTCCAAGTTGAAGAATTAAATTCAGCTCGTAAAACCACAGCTGATAAAATGAAAGGCGCTTCTGAAACCGAAAAAAAATCAATTGCCTCACAAGGAAAAGAAATAAAAAAACAGCTGGCTGAAATTGAACCATCACTTCGTGAAACTGAAGACCGTTTGCATGAATTGATGTTGCGCACACCGAATATTCCATCTGAAGATACGCCTGTTGGAAAAGATGAGTCTCACAACATTGAGATATCTAAGTGGGGTCAGCCGCCAAAATTTGATTTCAAAGCAAAAGATCACTTGGAATTAGCTCAAAACCTTAATTTACTCGACACTGAACGGGGAACAAAAGTGGCTGGGTTCCGCGGTTATTTCTTGAAAAACGAGTTAATGATGATGCACATGGGCTTGATGATCTTGGCTTTGGATCGACTGCGTCAAAAGGGATTTGAAGTTATGTCTGCTCCGACAATTGTTCGTGACATGGCTTTGATTGGATCCGGACATTTTCCCGGCGATCGTGATGAAATTTATGAAGTTCAAGATCGTGAAGGGGAAGGGGATCATGAAACAAAATATCTTGCCGGTACTTCTGAACCATCTTTGCTTGCCTATCACGCAGACGAAATTTTAGATGAATCTGATCTACCGATTAAACTCGGGGGGTTCTCATCTTGCTATCGCCGTGAAGTCGGGGGTTATGGCAAAGATACAAAGGGTATTTATCGTGTCCATGAATTTTTAAAAGTCGAGCAAGTGTTGATGTGTAAGAACGATATCAACGAAGGTCTTAAATGGCTTGAAGAAATTCGTCAGAACTCTGAACAATTCCTTCAGGAGTTAGAGCTTCCGTATCGTGTTATTCAGATATGTACTGGAGATATGGGGGTAGGGAAGCACAAAATGTACGACATCGAAACATGGATGCCTTCTCGAGGTACTTATGGTGAGACTCACTCTGCTTCTTATTTAACAGACTGGCAAGCTCGTCGAATCGGAATTCGTTATCGCGATAAAGAAGGGAAGATCAAGTTCGTACACACTTTGAATAACACATTGGTTGCATCTCCGCGCATCCTGATCGCTATTTTAGAGAACAACCAGCAAGCCGACGGCTCTGTAAAGATTCCAAAAATATTACAGCCATATATGGGCAAGCGGGAAGTGATCAAATCACAATAATAAAAAATATTTAAACACTCGCATCAAGCGGGTGTTTTTAATAGCAAAACTGATAACTCGGTTATTGGCTTAAATAGGCAAGGAAGTGGTATAATATTAGCCTATGAAACGCCGGCGTAATTTTTTCAAAAAGTATCACCTAAAGCGATACGAGTCGCGGAGTTTTCAAAACCCATATTTTCACCAAGCCAAAAAAAACCATTTAGCAGGTTTAAAATATTCGTTGATTGTTTTTGGTTGCCTGGCACTTTTTGTATTGTTTTTTTATATACCGTTTCTCCGAATTGATTCGATCCAAATTTTTGGAATAGAGCATATAGCCACTGAATCAATCAGTCAAATTGTCGAGCAGGAACTTAGCAAACAAAGATTTTTGCTTTTTCCAGCCAACAACCGTTGGTTGATAAATGAAGAAAAAATCCAGGAAAAATTATACGAACATTTTGTTTTTGA
>JBDRNK010000010.1:0-10633 GCA_043811105.1 Candidatus Uhrbacteria bacterium | reverse complement strand
CCAACAAAACCTGAGACCGGAGCATTGATTGAGCCAACCAGTTTGGCTAACAATTCGTCTCTGCTTGGTAAAACACTTAAACTTTTAACCATGGTTGCATCTACTCCCTTGCCCTCAAGCACACCAGCAAGCATCTGAAGACCAACACGGCCTTTAGCAAACTTAGCCATGATTCGTGCCGGAGCAATTTCGTCAGAATAACCAAAAGTAGTTAAAATGCTTCCCTCAAGTTCAGACGGATTCAAACCCTGAATACCAGCGTTCTTGACCGCGATCTCGAGCAAAGTCTTTTTGGCAATGATTACTTCCAAATCATTTTCTTTAGCTGTTTGTTGCAACTCATTGGCGTCTTCCATGGTATAGCCACTGATCTGAGTAAAAACAGCTGACTTGCTTTTTTGCAACTTGTCAGTCAAATCTGCCACGATTTGTTCTTTTTGTTCTTTGGTTTTCGGCATATGTATTTGTAATACGAAATTACGAAAATTTCTAAGAGTACTCCGAAAGTACGAAAGGGTAATTAAACAATATCATCTTGGTATACCTGGCTTTTCGTACTTTCGAGGTATTTCCAAGACCTTTCGTAATTTCGTATTATTCTCGACCTTTAGGAATAAAAATTCTGCGTTTTAACGCAGACAATAGACAACGAATTACTTCGCTGTTTAACCTCGACAGGTCTTATTTTGTGCCTGTTGTCTACGGTAAAAATGATTGTGCTAAGAGTATATATTAAGCTTGAAAATATGTCAAGAAAAAAGACCCTGAGCGGTAGGGTCAATTATCAAGGCTAATTCAACCTCTTTTGCACAAGCAATCCGATAAAGCAATCGGATACTCATCAGAAAATCCCTTGAGTGTGTAGAACGACGATAATCAACAACATCACGGCACCAATCAACATCAGTAAAATCAAGTTCGAGGTTTTCTTGTCAGATCGAGGTATGTTTGACATGCTCTCTCCTCACCAAAGTCTTGTATCATGACCTGGCTGGTGTGTCAAGATAAAACTTATGATTTTTTGGCTTGGCGAATCAAAGTGTTGGTAATCAAACCAATGGCCCACATAACAATCGCGCCCATGACTGCCGGAACAATACCAACTATTTCAAATCCGGGAACAACTGAACTGGCCAACCAAAGCATGGATGCGTTGATAATAAAAGTGAACAAACCCAAAGTGATAATATTCACCGGCAAGGTCAGAACAAACACCAGTGGCCGAACAACTGCGTTTGCCAGACCCAAGACCAGGGCCGCTAACAAAGCAATATAAAAACTGGCCACTTCAATTCCCGGAACTAAATATGCAATTGCCAATAATGCAACGGCGCTAATGACTAAACGTAAGATTAAAAACATAAAATAATAAATAATAACAAATACTAACTAAAGTATATCAAACATCTTGACAAGAACCTATCTTTTTGCTAAAAAATAGATACCTTGAAATAAAAAACACATTAAAAACAGGAGTTTGGTGTGCCACTATATACTAAGGTTGAGCTAAGAAAAAGATTAGTTGGTTCATTTGAACAGATTCTCAGCATAATTGATAGAGACGAATACCCAATTGAAATGGCCGAAAGGTTGCTCAAAGCCCAAGTACTTTTTAGAGCTAGAATGTTGGGTGACATATCGACTACTGATCAAGCGATATTGGATCCCGAAGAGACAAAAAAACGGATCCAAAGACAGCTTTCTACCAAAATAACAGAGACGACTCTGCCAGGAGAAGCAAAACAATACTTCTTTGTGCGAGGAATCTGTTATGTAGGAGAAGCATTCCACTGTTTCCTTACAAATCACAGAATGTGCCGAGTAGGCGGACTTACGGGTCTGGAAATACTTGCCCTTATAGCAAACGAGCTTGAGTTGCCAGAATTTCTAAACGCCCGTGAATACTGGAAACCTCCATACTGGTATAAATCAAGTCTGGCTCACCAGCTCAATAAACCACTATCGCACACTTTCGACTTTAACAAGATTACCAATTCACAAATTTACATCTTGTGCCACTGCTCAAGTGCTAGTCACCTACTACTACAACTAGACAAAAAAAGGGTTTATAGAGTTGGCCCCTTTCTTGAATGGGCTCGCTGTCTGGGTCAAAGGACATCGACAAGTAGACCTTGGAATCCAGGCAACTTGCTAATCCTTCAACAGGCCTTACGCCCTGACTCTGGAATGCGTGCAGGTGTTCTTTTTCCGCCTGATTACGTTGCTCTGACAGAGCAACCTTTGAACTGGGAGGAAATTATCTCCGAAGCCAAGCAAGGGGTGCAAAAATATAAAAAGGCCGATCAGTTAAGAAAAATACGTATCAAAAAAAGGTGGGAAGCTGATTCTTACCACCACTAATCCGTCTTGTGTTCAAACTTGACGGTTTTTTATTCGCGTCGTTTATTACCTAAGCAAATTTCTTTTTTATTTCCTCAACTTTATTTTCAACTTCGGATAATTTTTTCTTGCAAACAGTGGCAAGTTCCAAACCGCGTTCGAATTTCTTTAAACCCTGATCCAAATCAACTTCTTCGGTTTCGAACCATTGAGTTATTTCTTCAAGCTCAGTAAAGGCCTGAGCAAAATCAATTTTATTTTTTGGTGGCATAAGAAGTCACGAATTTACGAATATATACGAATTACGAATAGATAGCCGGCCACTTTCCTTGCTGGCAGAAACAAATGACGAATGGTTTTGGATTGAGGTACGATCGGAGGCCGTGCTTTAGAATCCAACCATCAGGACTCCACCAAAAGACACATGTCACGGCCGACGCCGAGCGAGGCCATAACCATCTGGTCTTTTTCCACGAACAGGCCGAGCGCTACCTCAATCCAAAACACTGAGTCATATCGTGGCCGGCTGGTGAATTGACACGCTTACGCGTGTCGGTCCCTACTTACCTCTGCATCAACACTTCCTTTATTTAATTGTACATTAATTTTGTCACCAGCGTCGAGTTTAGTCGCATCTTTGACAATCTTCCCGGCTTTAGTAACGATCGAGTAACCGCGAGCGAGCACGCGTTGCGGATCCAAACTTTTCAGAATCCGAACCTGATACTCTAATCCTTCGCGCAATCGCCCCAACCAAGATTCAGTCCGTTGCATTAGATTTTCAATCAAATCTGAACGAAGACTAAGCTCGTCTTGCAACCGATCTTGAAATCGCGTCCGCATCATTTCAATCTCATACAAAATCTCACGCCGATCAGGAACGATCCGCTCTGCCGCATTAGACGGAGTTGAGGCTCGCACATCAGCCACGAAATCGCAGAGCGATTCATCACGCTCATGTCCAACCGCACAAACCACCGGCACTTTGGAACGAAACAAAGCTCGAGCAACCTCTTCGTCATTAAATGCGTGCAAATCCTCAAGACCACCACCTCCGCGAGTCAAAACAATCACGTCTGGACGATCCTTTACCGGCAAAGTGTCAAAGTATCCAAACGCCCCAAGAATCTCCCCAACAGCTTCACGACCTTGAACATGTACATGAGCGTGCTCGATCACAACCCCACCCCAACGGTTATTCAGAATCTGCAAAAAATCACCATACGCTGCAGCATCACGTGAAGTGATCAATCCAATCTTGTTCACAAACCGCGGTAATAATCGTTTTCGCGCCGGATCAAACAAACCTTCTTCAAGCAATTTTTTCTTTAACAATTCATATGCTCGTCGCAAAGCACCCTCCCCGACCGGCTCTGCTGATGTTACGTTCATTTTAAAAGTTCCGAAACGTTCGTAGATTTTTGGATATCCGGCCACCTGCACTCTCATTCCATCTTCAAGCGGAGTCTTTAACTGCCAGACCGTAGCAAAACATTTCAGCACCGCGTCCGCCTCCTCGTCTTTAAGATCAAAACTGATCCATTTCTGTTGCGAAACCCGATAATCCGAAACCTCCCCTTCAACCACAAATTGATCCGAAGGGATATTCAAACGCAAGGTCTCGTTAACCAAAATCAGAAACTCATGAACCTGTAATGTATTCATAGTTTCTACATTATAACAGACTCGACCGATCCGTGAAATTAAGCTAGAATAGATTAGTAATATTTAACTTAACTTATGCGCATACTTACTTCTATAGTTGCCGTTTCAATGCTCTTGGCTTTGATCGGTCTAGCTCCAATTCCACAAGCCCATGCTGCCGCAAATGCCGGCGATTTAATTAAATGTGCTGACTACAGTTCAGTTTACTATCTGGCTGATGACGGTGAGCGTTGGGTTTTTCCCAATGAAAAAACTTATTTTACCTGGTACACAGATTTTGACGACGTGGTTAACATTACCTGTGAAGAACTGGCTTCATATGACATTGGTGAAGTAGTCACTTATCAACCGGGAACCAGGTTAGTTAAAATTCAGTCAGTCAATAAAGTATACGCTGTAGAACCGGGTGGTGTACTCCGCTGGATTGTCACTCAGTCACAAGCAGAAAATCTTTATGGTACAACCTGGAATACCCGAATCGATGATGTCCCTGATGGATTTTGGGCCAGCTATACAGAAGGAAACACTTTGCCTTGGGGAGAATATCCAACAGGTTCGATCCTGAAAAGTGAAGATTCCGGTCTGTACTATCGGGTTAATGCCGATGATACTATTGGACGAGTTAACGTCGCTTATCTTGATGCTATTCGTCAAAGCTATGCTGTTGAAGTTACTCATGATTATTTAGTATCTCTAAATGCCGGTCAAGCTGAAGAAATTACCGAGGAAGAATTGGAAGAACTGGAAGAAATCGAAGCAGAGCCTGTGGTCGAGGAACTAACCGAAGAAGAGGAAGAACAGGTTGAAGAAGCCGAAGCTGAGGCGGAAGCTGAGGCTGAGGCGGAAGCTGAGGCTGAGGCTGAGGCGGAACCAGAGGCTGAGCCGGAACCAGAGGCTGAAGGAGACGTTCCAAATACACCTGTTTTATCAATAACTCAAGTTAATGGCTTGAACAGTGCCACCATAAGTCTTAGTTGGAACCTGGTTGATCTAGTTTCAACATATACTCTTCAGGAAGATACTAATGCCGGCTTTACAAGTCCGACAACTTTACTGGACGAAGCGGCACAAATTAGTTACACAGCAGTGCAAACAGTAAACGAAACAACCACCTTTTACTATCGTGTCAAAGCCACAAACGATGTTGGTGATAGTGACTGGGCTCCGAGCGTATCTGCTACCGTTACTTATGCCGAAGATCCGTATTTCCTGATCAATGATGTTCCAGATATAAACCAACCGCCGTCTAATTATTTCTTTGCCTCTAATACTGACAATTGGTCAGCCGGAATGGCCGCGGCCAACATTCTCTATTACCTTGATAATATTAACTACTCTTATAGCAATGGGATCAGTGCCAATCTAACACCTTCACAAATGGCTGCAGCTCTGGGATATTTCATGGATATTAATAATATCGGAAGCAGTCATCGTGATAATAGTGGTTGGATTTACGGTACTCTTAATCAAGACATGGCTGCAGGAATTGAAGAATATGCCATTTGGGAAGGTGACAGTCCAACAGACTATGGCTTCCCTGTTCCCGGTGGCATCACCAATAAAACCAGTTACTACGGCTGGGAAACCACGACCTACGATTCCTCTAATGTTGCTGATAGCACGGCTTGGTATTATTTGATTGAACAGCTTGACGCTGGAATGCCGGTATTAACAACCTTTACTTACTGGAATCCGGTGGATACCGGGGAAACGCTTGATGATATTTATTTCTATGATTGGGGAGCTGATATTAACACCGCGGCTGATGCTGAAATTGCTGGCGGTCCTGATGAATCTTGGACAGCAGGTGCTACCGGTCATGCTGTAACTGTTGTCGGGTATCTTGAAGATCATGATCTTGGTGATGGTAATGGAGAACAGGATTGGCTGATCGTTCATGATAACTGGAGCAACACTGAAGAGGACGTAGCTATTCCTTGGGAAAATTGGGATTATATGGTTATTGCCGAGCCTGGTGCTGATCAGTTGCCGACCGAGACTACGGATATTGATGGCCCTGATACGGCTGATTCCGGAGAGGTCTTTGAACTGTCTTGGACACCAGTAAGCAATGCCACGTACTACAAGATACAATGGGCAATAAGCGCAGACTTTACCAGCCCTCAAGAACATGATACCGATATTGGAAGCCTGGATTATTCCTATGAAAACTCCCATACTGTAATAAAAGCCAACCGAACATATTACTACCGCATTAAACCAATCAACATGTCCGGACATGGCAGTTGGGGTGCAACGCAT
Source organism: Candidatus Uhrbacteria bacterium (assembly GCA_043811105.1). GTDB lineage: Bacteria > Patescibacteriota > Patescibacteriia > UBA9934 > CAZDDW01 > CAZDDW01. The sequence continues at coordinate 4,366 of JBDRNK010000010.1, read as the reverse complement.
AGCATACTGATTTCACCGTAAGATAATACTAAAAGACGGCAGATCCAACTGCCGTCTTTTAGTATTATCTTTACCCAACCTTTAACGTTGGAATTCATAACTCTTTACCCAACCTTTAACGTTGGAATTCATTCTATTGCTAATGGGTGAATCATTGAAAATGTCTTATCTGTCCATTCTTGCATATACTGCTGATATTTATCTGCGCTAGGAATCATTCCTTTTAAAAGACCTAGATCAATTATCTTGTCATCATGTAGCTCAATATAATGTTGATAACTAGACCATGGACAATTATCTAAGAAAGTAGAAGCAAGACTCCAATCAGCAACACCCTCTGTTTTCCAACCTGGAAAAATAAGGTCAAGTAAATTCAAATGAATGTAACGAGTCAAACGCAATAAATAATTATCTGTTTTAACCCCTTTTGCTTTAAAACTCGACTCAAAAAGCCTGCCACTTCGCTCATGCTTCTCATTAAAATACTTGGTATAAGCATTTCCCAGTCTGCCCATAAATAGTGAGACCCCCTCATCTAACAATTGTTCGACTAGAAAATGATAATGGTTTGGCATAAGTGCATAACACATAATTCTTACGTAAGGTTTTTGATTTTCTGTATCAAAATTTTGTATTTTGGAAATTGAGTTTTGCGGTTTAAAATTCGCATCATTTAATATTTTCATTAATAATAAAAAACGTTCCCGATCTTCATTATCCAGAAAAATTGTACGCTTATCTACGCCACGATTATATATATGAAAAAAACCTTCATTGTAAAATTCAACATTTGCCATAACATTTCTTTACCCAACCTTTAACGTTGGAATATAAATAAATAATAAAACTCCCGATAAATGGGGAGTTTTGGTTGCAACTATAATAAATTAACCTAAAAAAATGTTATTGTCAAGACCCTGGCTGTGAATATCTTCTTTCCAACCTTAAAGGTTGGAAAATAGATAAGTCTGCCGGTTTTTATGTTTTATTATATTACAAAAAAGAATGGTCGAAACCACTCAATAACAAATTGTAAACAAATTCCAATCAAAATCATAGTGATTAGCAACTCAAGCCAAACCAACTTCCCTTCTTTCTTACCAAAGAATCCAAAACCAATAATCGGAAAAGCCATTAGCATCACCATCAACCAAACGTGTAGTGCGTACCAGAACAAAGATATAAAAGTGTATGGTGTTCCAGTGATGTACAACCAGTTGTTGAGTACGGCCAAAGGATAAATCGCTCCGAACAGACCACCAACAACCAAATGCACTAACAAGGCAATCACAAACATTTCCGGATGCGTGATTTTACGTCCCCAGATTTCTTTTACATCAACTAACAACGGTAGATTACGTTTGTGTTTGCGATCAAATGTTTCGATAACCAGAGCCGGAATCGCCAACACAAAAGCAATTAAAATCCCTAAAGATGCTCCTAATAAATAATCCATACCTTATGGTTGTATCACAATTACCACTTTTTTTCCAGACAAAATATCATCTTCGTTCCAATCATGAATTGAATTCATAAAATGATCATACTCATATAACCAATTCTCCCCATGACGAGTTCCCGGGTCATTGGTAATGAAACCATTTTCAGTAAAACCCTTGACCACAAGCATGTGATATTCGGGTCCGGGCGGTGTGAAGTATGGATTGGCCAACATTTGTCCAGCAACCGGAACAACTACTGGATGACCGGTCAGAATCGCTTCTTTGATCTGTTCGACTGTTGGATCTTCGATCAACTCTGTCGAATAACCATAGTACGATTCAATTAGCTCAGCCGTTTGCTCTGCTGTCGTGCTTTCAAAGTATCCAAACATTTTCATTTCTCCGTCAACCAGATCTTGAATGGCAACGTCGGCAATATCAGAATCGATTAGTCCGGATCCGACACCTTCGAAAAACAGATGCACCATATAGATCGAAGCTTCTTCACAAGCATCCTGATCTCGAGCGTCCCAGACTGCATTTGGTGCTTGAGATGTCCACGGGATAGCCAGGTTGAACTGACTTGACGCCCTTACGGGCGTCTCTTCCACAAGTTCGACTTCTTCAGGATCGATGGGATCGACACCCGTAAGGGTGTCATCTTTAACCTCCACAACCTCCACAACTTCGTCAAAACTAATCTCTGGCACATCGACAACCTTAATTTCCGGCTCTTGATTCAAATACAAAAACACGCCAACAAAGGCGAAGGTAAAGATAAAAATTGGGATCAATCTACGCATATTTTTCTAACGGATCTCTGATCCGGTTCAGAAAGTTACGACGCCACCCCTCGACAGGCTCGGGGTGCCCTGAGCGAAGTCGAAGGGCATCAGAGATGGATGGGAAGATTTTCTAACGGATCTATGATCCGGTTTGTGTTGATTGGGGGTTAAAAAACTGATTCTCTTCCATATAAATCGACGAATTCACCAGCTCCTCGGCATACTCTTTTCCATTTTCTCTTACGACTTCACTAAAAGTACTATACGGATGTTTCATTAATTCTTCAAGGTCAACAACTTCACCATGCTTCAAAGAATTCCCAATAACATATCCTCGTATTCTTTCATAAATCTGTTCGGTCGAAGCAACATAAACATGATATTCATCCCAAACTCGTCCCGATGTCCCCAATGTATCTCGCACTGCCTTTCCGGTTGACCCGTTAATTAATTTAAGTACATTAGGAATAATGTTACCTTTTTGAAAATAAGCAATAAAGTGATAATGGTTATCGATAATTGAATAATCTCGATCGCCTAGGAAAAACTTATCAAAAACCTGATTCATTTTTTCTAGTAATAACTGCTTGAGTTTTGGGTTGTTAAAAAAGGGCTGATGGTCTACTGTCGGCACGGTTATAAAATAGTAAACATCGTCCAAAAAATATCTTGACATACATTCACGACGCCATCAGAGATGGCTGGGAAGATTTTCTAACGGATCTCTGATCCGGTTCAGAAAGTCACGACGCCATCAGAGATGGCTGGGAAGATTTTCTATACCTCTTGTTCTTCAGCCCACTTCTTAACCAGCCAAGTAGCTCGAACATCGTCTTCATTATACTTAACCACCTTCTTTAAAACCGAAGTCTGACGGCGATTAGACAAATAATCCTCATACCACAAAACCGAATCAGCACCGGTTGAACCCTGTTCTTTCCACTTATAACCAATGTACTGAGCAATATCTTTTAATGCATAAAAATATGTTGGAAAACAGATATTGTCGCGTAACCTCAAATAAAGATCAAGCATATTCCCTTCAATTTCAGTGATTGTGTCTTCGTCTGTCCCGTATCGTTTAGCCATAATTCGAATCACTTCTATCTCAAACCAACCATAATGATAAACCGGCAAACCGGCACGCGAGCGCATAAAATCAATAAAATCTTGCCAGGCTTTTTGTTCATCTTCCGGTTTCTTGGCTAGAAAACTGTGATAAGTTGACTTCTCGCCATTAACCTCCAAAACCCCAAACAAATAATAAAGATCGCGTAAGGGATCGGCCTCAACATCAAAATACAATTCAACTTCTGCAGGTGGAAAAATAACCGGCTGACGAACCAAATGCTTACCTCTGGTTACTGCTGTGGCCTGATCTCGCAACTGTAACAGTCGTTGACGATCAACTCCCAAAACCTTTTTTTCCAAATCCGAAATATCAGCTTTAGCCAAAGCGGAAATATTTCCAAAACCGGATGATCGCAAAGAATTAATTTCACTCTCATAGATCCGGTTCAACAAAGTTACATCATTGCATTCAAGAGCACCAGCCTGACACTCTTGACGCCAAGGTGACTGTTTGCAACCAGAGGTGACAAAGTGAGCTGGTTTTTTACCGGCAACTATTCTTTCAATCTTATCTAATGAAAGATGAAACTGGCTGGCAAATTCTTGAATTAAATAATTCATTACCTGACCGTCAGGATTGATCACATACCCTTGAACCGGTTTGACTCCTTGAATCCGATCAAGCACTTCAGCATAGAAAGCACCTTGAAACATATATTCACGGCGTAAACGACGGCCTTGCTTAATATCACAAGCAACGTAATAATAATCACCAAACTTTGATTTACCTTCGACTCGCTCCAACAAATCCGGCCGGCCGACCCAATGTTGGTGAACCAATACTCCGTGATAAATTGTTTGTTTGCCCTGATGCATCAGTTCTAGTGTATGTTGCCAAGCCTGTTCAATATCCTCGATCTGAACCTCTTCATACTGACGATCGGAAATAATCTCTTTTTGCTTTTCATCAAGTAAACCGTCATCTAACAATCTAGCCATTAAAGGTTCGTGTAGTTTCTGCTCGTCTTGATGAATATCAAAATAAAGCCAAAGCGGACATTTGACGTA
>JBDRNK010000009.1:0-4540 GCA_043811105.1 Candidatus Uhrbacteria bacterium | reverse complement strand
CCAGCTCATGGACGGGTGTTTGATCTACCGACAACCGTCTTCGTCAATGATGACGATCTGACTACTCAGCTACGCCAGCCACCGGAAACCTGGAACGCGAATCAGATCCGTCGGGTTCATGATCGGTTGAAGCTGGCTATGAGCCGTTTGGTCCAGTGACCACGAGACGTTACGACAACGTCTCTTTTTATTTGGGAAAGAAAAAACCGCTCAGGGTTAACAGAGCGGAGTTGGTTTGCCCAGGATCAGGCGGATAGCCACGACCAGGATGAAGATGACAAAGAGTGTTTTGATTGAAACGTGCCAGAGGACAAAACTGACCATGGTCAGGCTGGCCAAGCGCCAGGGCAATCTGGTCTGGCGATCAAAGATCTGAGCCAGGCCAAAGACCAGCACCAGAAAGGTCATCACGCCAATGATTGGCAATCGTGACCAAGTACTGTCAACGAACATCATCGTAGCGATCAGGATGATGAAAGATGCATAGCCGGCAAGTTCAACCGGTCTGGTTCCTTGATCGGTTCTAACGACCTTGGTCTCGATCATCTGGGTTGCAGTATCAGTAGTCATCTTTCCTCCTCGTAATGAACCAAGGCTAACTTAGCGTGAACCTTGCTTATTGTCAAGAAAATCACGTCGTTCGCGAACGACGTGATAAAAACCGCTTTTTCAAGCGGTTTAGGTTAGAGACCGTTCTACGGCCAGTAAACGGGGTAGAACAACTTTTTTCGTATAGTGATAGAAGTGGTGGGCGTAGGCACTTTCAGCAAAAGCCCGGGGGATTTTGCTCGGGCAGGTGAACAGCACCTTGAGCATAAAGACCCACCAGTGATGAGCGTAGGTTGAAAAGATGCCTTGGCGGATGATAATTTTGGGAGCGGCCAAGTACTCGCGCCAGGGCAGTCGCTCTCGGCGGTTTTTGTTTGGCTTCCATTCCATCAGCGAACTGTAGGCTCGTCGGAGGAAATTTTTCGGCTTGTAAAGATACTCAATCAGTTCGCGATAGCCACGGATTAGTTCGATCTTACCCATTTTTGGGGCTATGTTCGTACAGACAAATTGGTCGTCTTCACTGCCGGGTACGATCCGTCCCTCACTTTTCAGACGAGTGTAAAGCTTGGTGCCAGGAAAGGCGATCAGCATGCCGACCATGGCCATGACGATCGAACACTCATCCACCATCTGACGCATGGCTTCAAAGATCTCTGGACCATCATTGTCAAAGCCGACCACCAGGCCACTGTAAACCAGCAGACCTTTTTTTCGAGGTCGACGACAGGCTTCCAAGGGAGTGATCTTTAGGTTCTGGTTCTTGCCAACTTCCTTGAGCGATTCAACACACGGGGTTTCCAAACCGATGAACACGGAAAAGAAACCAGCCTCAACCATCATTTCCATCAGCTGATCATCCTCGGCCAAACGAGTGCTGACCTGAGTGTAGAATAGGAAAGGGTGGTTTTTTGGAATCATTGCCTGAAGTATGGCCTTGGCTGTCTTGATGTTGCCGATGAAGTTGTCGTCGACAAAGAAGACGTTGCCACGGAACCGGGTCTGCTCGATCGCTTCCAGTTCTTGGATGATCTGTGCCGGAGTTTTGTAACGCGGGCGAGCTCCATCCAGAATGCGGACACAGCAAAACTCACAACCATGAGGACAACCACGCGAAGCCTGGATAGGCATGGAGTGGTAAGCCTGGGTTTTGAGAAGTTCGTATGCCGGAACAGGACTGCTGGTTAGATCAGCCCAATGACCAGGATCGCTTTTGTATTCTGATTTGAGTTTTTCTGACTCTAAGTCGCGAACCAGTTCGGCAGACAATGACTCGCCTTCACCAAGAAACAGTGAACAAGCCAGAGCCAGTTCCGGAGCATCAGGTTGCGAGCGAACAAACGGTCCACCAACGACTGTTGGTCGTTCAAGTTGGCAACACTGATTCAGTACACGGGCAATTGAGGCTCGTTCGATGTTCATTCCAGTAACAAAGACAAAATCGGACCAGAGGATGTTTTTATCTGTTAGTCGATCGATATTCAGATCTACCATCTTGAATTCAAATCGACCAGGTCGCAACTTGCGCATAATCGCGGCCACAGTGATCAGTGCCAGCGGAGCGTGTGCTGCTTTGCGTCCAACAAAACTCATCAGATCCTGAAAGCCCCAGTAGGTTTTTGGGGTTTCTGGATTGACCAAGAGAATTCTAATCGGGTTGTCAAGGTTCATGTTCTCTCCTAACAGGAGAATTCTGTCATAATTTTTCGGTTTCGTCAATGTATAGCGGTTGTTTTTGTGCTATAATAATTGAGTATGAAACATAAAATATGTGTGATTGGGGCAGGGAATATGGGCACAGCCCTGGCTCAACTTATTGCCACAAATGGACATTATGTGGCCTTATGGAATTATGACCCAAAAGTACTTCAGCAAATTCAACAGACCCGGCACAGCAAATTTTTACAAAAGGTTAAGCTGTCAACAAAGATTTTGCCAACTGAAGATATTAATGAAGCAGTGACTGGTTGTCAGGTGGTTATTTTGGCAGTAGCCTCGCCATATATCCGACAGGTTGCTCGTCTGATCGGTCCGGCTCTTGAACGTGATGCCATAGTGGTTAATGTGGCCAAGGGGATTGAGGCAAAAACGGATTTGATTATGTGTGCAGTTATTGCTGAAGAGATTCCTTTTGCCAACCGCCGTTTTTTAACCGACCTTTCCGGTCCGTCATTAGCTGATGAGTTTGCAAAAGGCGCGCCAACGGCTGTTGTTGTTGCCTGCAAAGAAGTGCGAGTTTTTCCGGTTCTTCGTCGATATCTGCAGTCAAAGAGTTTTCACCTGGTTGAAAGCACAGATATGCTTGGGGTTAGTTTTGCCGGTGTTTTGAAAAATGCTTATGCCATTGCTATCGGTATGTGTGATGGATATAAATATTCAATGAACTGTAAGGCTTTGTTAACTACGGTTGCAGTAGACGAAATGGCCAGGTTCATGAAATCAATCGGTGGGAAAGCTGAATCGGCTTACGGATTGGCCGGGGTTGGTGATTTAATTGTCACCGGTTTTGGAAAAAGCCGGAATCGTAATTTTGGCGAGATAATGGCTAGATGTAATGATTGTCAGATTGCCATAAACAATGCTGCGGATACGGTTGAGGGGGTGGCTGCAGCAAAGGCGATATCAACCATTGCCAATAAAAGGAAATTGAACCTGCCATTATTGAAGATGATTACCAACGTGTTGTTCCATAAAAAGAATACCAAGAAAGAACTTGATAATTTTTTTGCCAATGTCTTTAAAAAGTAAATATATTCTAGCCCTTGATCTTGGTACGACCAGTGTTCGAGCCATGATTTTTGATTCTAAACTAGTGATCAAAGCGGTTTCACAAAAGTCGATTAAAATTAGTTATCCAGAACCGGGTTGGGTTGAACAAGACGCCGAAGAGATATTTTATTTGGCTAAGCAGGTTATGCGCGAAGCTTTACGTCAGAGCAAGATTAAAGCCGAACAAATAGCCGGGATAGGAATTACCAATCAACGAGAAACAACCGTGCTTTGGAATATTCGCACCGGTCGCCCGGTGGCTCCGGCCATTGTCTGGCAAGATCGACGAACTGCTGATATGTGTCAACGTTTGGAAAAGGATGGTCTTGAATCAATGATTAGACACAAGACCGGGTTAGTGATTGATCCATATTTTTCGGCAACAAAGTTGCGTTGGTTATTGACGCATATGGCGAATCGCGTATCGCATATCGATCTAAGGTTTGGAACAATTGATTCCTGGATAATTTGGAAATTAACCGGTCAGCGAGTTCATGCCACAGATGTTTCAAACGCTTCACGAACAATGATGTTTAATATTAATGATCGTTGCTGGGATGCCGAACTGTTAAAATTGTTTCGTATTCCGGCTGGAATTTTGCCCACAGTTCTTCCTTCAGCAACAATTTTTGGTGAAACTGAACGTTCGATTCTTGGAAAGAGCGTGCCAATTTCCGGAGTGCTTGGTGATCAGCAAGCGGCATTGTTTGGACAGACCTGTTTTAAAAAAGGTCAGATGAAGAACACTTACGGTACCGGAGCTTTTTTGTTACTAAACACAGGAAATAAACCTGTGATTACCAAAGAGCCATTGTTAGCTACAATCGCTTGGCAGATTAAAGATCAGGTAACTTATGCGCTTGAAGGTGGAGTTTTTGCTTGTGGTAGTGTGGTTAATTGGTTAAAGGATGAAATCGGGGTTATTAACGAAGCGGCTGACACTGACCATTTAGCTCAAACGATCAAAGGAAACGATGAGGTTTATTTTGTTCCGGCCTTTAATGGTTTAGGTGCTCCATACTGGGATCCACTGGCTCGGGGAATGATAATTGGTTTGACTCAAGGAACCGGTAAGGCTCAACTGGCTCGGGCAGCGCTTGAGGGTATAGCTCATCAGACCACAGATGTGATTGAAGCCATGAAGCAGGGAAGCGGTTTATCACCAAAACAAATTCGAGTTGATGGCGGGGTTTCAAAAAATAATTTTGCTATGCAATGTCAA
>JBDRNK010000008.1:0-2894 GCA_043811105.1 Candidatus Uhrbacteria bacterium | reverse complement strand
AGCAAATTTGGTAGCTCGCTAGAGGTGCTTGGCAACAAGCATCGTAGATAAATGATCATCTTCAACAAAATCCGGCTTATAGGTATTCTAAGGCACACAAAGTGACCGAGCCAGCGCTCGGTCTTTTTGTTTGTCAATTTTCCATCTCTCTGCTAAGGTCTAGTCGGAGGTAAAGATGTTCCTAGCTTGTCTGCTCTCAATCATAAGTGTCTTAAGTACCGTTGGTCTTTATTTCACTCTGGTCCACTGGTTTCGTATCGCCCATAAAAGAAATATTATGCGATGGAGTGGTGTTCTTCGAACCCGTTACCTCAGCATCGCCCATATACTTGTCACCGTTGTCCTTTTCATCATCACCATCCACCTATGGATCAATCTCTAGGTCTGCCAACTACATCACAAGGAGCAGCCATGCACATCTTGATCAACATCTTACTGGTCATCATCTGTTTGTTGACCTTGGGTACGATCATCCGCCTGGGCTACTACATCTATTTTCGACTGAGACACTTCGAGTATGGCTGGAAGGTGGTCGAAAGACAAGGGTGGCTAACCGTCCGTGTAGGAATCGTCACCACCGTCTTCGCTGCAATCTACGTCGGGCTCGAACTGGGGTTTGTATTCTAGAACCCCACACCTTTTGCCAACCACATCGCTGATGTGGTTTTTTTGTATAGATATAAAAATAGTTGATGCAGAGTAAGATTGTGATCTTCCGGCAGAGATTGTTAGCAGAATGTCACCATTGTTATCTAGCGACACAATTGTTAGCAATTTTATGCTGTACTAACAATAGTAACTTTCTGCCAACAATTCTATCTCAAGCTAACAATAAAGGTATTCGGCTAACAATCTTATCCTTGCCGATCACTCTTAAATACGCTATCATTAACCCATTATGAAACGTTCTGAAATATTTTTTACCGTACTGCGCTTACCACTTGATTACCTTGCCCTGGTAGCTGCTGGAACTGCAGCCTACTATTCTCGTTTCCTGCCACAGCTGACCGACATCCGACCAGTCACTTTTGATTTAACCATTGAACAATACACAAATATTATTCTGTTTATTGCTCTGGTTTGGGTCGTAGTCTTTGCTCTAAGCGGACTGTATTCAACTACACGTCAAAAGCTGGCTGATGAAATATCTAGAATCGTTATTGCCTGTGCCGTTAGTGTAGCCGTGGTCGTAGCCATTCTTTTCTTTACTCGCCAAGCTTTTGAGTCGCGCTACATTTTACTCGCTGCTTGGTTTCTGGCCACAGTCTTTGTCGGATCTGAACGTATTGTTATCCGCGGTATTCAGCGCTCGATCAAACGTTTCGGTGTTGGTATTCATCGAGTTGTAATTATCGGAAAAGGGCGAGCTTCAGAAGCACTCAAACAAGAGTTTGCAAAAAAACCACGTTTAGGTTTTGTTGTCGTAGCTGAATTCGATACGTTTGACGATGAGGTGGCTAAACAAATAAAAAAGCTTAGACAAAAAACCGGGGTTGACGAAATTATCTTTGCCAAACCAGAAGCCACTCGTCAAGATCGTGAAGACCTGCTGACTTTTGCTGATGCTGAACATATTACTTTCAAACACACGGCCGACATCTTTGCCGCTGCTTCAACCAGATTCGAAGCCCATACCATTGCCGGCATCCCGATAATTGAACTAAAGGCCACACCGCTTGATGGCTGGGGTTCGGTGTATAAACACATCTTTGACATTGTTGGTTCCTTGTTCCTGATCATTCTAACTTTGCCGATCCAGATCGTTGTTGCTATTGCTTTGTTTATTGAACAACCTGGTCGCATTTTCTTTTCCAGAGAACCAAACGGCAAAAAAACCAAACGTATTGGAAAAAACGGAAAACCTTTTCATTATTTCAAATTCCGTTCAATGATCAAAGACGCTCACAAATATCGCTTTGATCCTGAGTTTGTTAAAAAGCATGGCAATGAGCGCGAGAAAGGACCATTGTTCAAATTAAAAGATGATCCGCGTGTAACCAAGGTTGGGAAATTCATTCGTAAATTTTCATTAGATGAATTACCTGAATTTTATTTGGTTTTTATTGGTCGAATGTCTCTGGTCGGACCTCGTCCTCATCTTCCGGAAGAGGTTCAAAGCTACAGTTTACAGCATCGCCGAGTACATACGATCAAACCTGGAATCACCGGCTTAGCTCAAATCAGTGGCCGAGCCGACCTTGACTTTGAAGAAGAAGTCAGGTTAGATGTTTACTACATTGAAAACTGGAGTCCATGGCGAGATATCTATATCCTGTTCAAAACTCCAATCATTGTTCTATTCAGAAAAGGAGCATATTAGTATGAAACTTGCCCTAGTGCATGATCACTTAATCCAAGCCGGGGGAGCAGAAAAAGTCTTGCAGGTCTTTCAGGAAATGTGGCCTGAAGCACCAACTTACACCCTGCTCTACGACAAGGATAAAATGTATAAAGAATTTGGCGGCCGAGATATTCGGACGTCATTTTTAAGTCGCTGGCCTTTGGTTTACAAAAAATATCAATGGTACTTACCGTTGATGCCGGCAGCCACTGAACACTACGATCTATCTGACTATAACCTGATTCTATCCAGCACCAGTGCTTTTTCCAAAGGTGTAATCACCCATCCTGGCGCTTTGCATATTTGTTATTGTCATACTCCGACACGATACCTTTGGTCAGACACTCATGAATATATTGAGAATCTAAACGTCCCTGGTTTGGTTAAGAAAGTCCTGCCAACATTTTTATCGCGACTGCGTATCTGGGACAAGCAAGCAGCTGATCGGGTTGATATTTTTGTAGCAAATTCTGAAACTGTTCGACGTCGAATTAAAAAATACTATGGTCGCGAGAGTACGGTAATTTATCCACCGGTTGATACCGGACGATTC
>JBDRNK010000007.1:0-25503 GCA_043811105.1 Candidatus Uhrbacteria bacterium | reverse complement strand
TTTACTGCCGGGAGTGTTATTTAAAGTATCTCGAACAAAACGGATAATTTGGGGAACGACAGGCGTCAGCCTGTCAAACTGACAAGCTTACGCTTGTCGATCCCATGCAAAGCATATGTCAAAAACACCACAATACGATGCGATCCCCCTTCGCTCGGACAAGCCGAGCTACGGAGGGATTTCGTCAAAATTGTATGAATAAAACTCCCAATTTTGACTCAAAAATCAAAACCATCCTCGACGCCCTTGAACCTGGCGAGCGGGTTTGTGAATTGATTGCAAAGAATAATTGATTATATGCCTGAAAAGCAACAAATAGTCATTTACACCACCAAATCCGGTCAGGCTAGGCTTGAGGTTAAATTAATAGATGAGATGGTGTGGCTTAGTCAGAAACAAATTTCAGAGTTGTTTGATAAAGATGTACGTACAGTATCCGAACACATCCAAAATATTTTTTTAGAAGGTGAGTTAAACGAAAAATCAGTTATCCGGAATTTCCGGACAACTGCAGTCGATGGAAAAAAGTATGACACAAAGTTTTATAATCTCGATGTTATTATTTCTGTTGGATATCGCGTCAAATCAAAACAAGGGACAGAATTTCGGATCTGGGCAACTAAAACTCTACGTGATCATATTTTAAAGGGTTTTACGATAAATCAGCAGCGGCTGCGATCTCAACATCAAGCTCGTTTACAAGAACTGCAAAGTGCTATCGGTTTTTTAAGAACCGATTCAATGTTATGGAGTTCGAGTTGCCGAGAGTAAACCGCGCGACAAAGATATTATGATTGCTTTGATTACAAATTTGTTGTGATATGAATAAAACACCAAAATTTGATGCTGCGATACAAAAGGTTCTTGATCAGACTGAACCAGTTGTTCGGGTTGATCGGATTACGGGTGAAGATTGGGAACTGACTGCAGAGGAGATTAAGTGGTATCGAAAATTCAATGTACCGCCGGCTACCTTGTCGCCAGTTACTCGCTTAAAAATGTTGCTTGGTTTTGCAACTGGGATTTCTATTTGGTGGAACAGAGACTGTAAAACCGGTGAGCCGATTTTATCTTTTATGCATCCGGATGTTCCGATTCCTTGTATGAACGATAAAGATTGGTGGGTTCAGGATTTTTCGCACGATCAGGCGGTTGATCCTAACCAGCCGTTTTTTGATCAGATACGTAAATTGATTCAGAAGACCCCATATTGTGCTTCGCGAGATGACGGTTCTAACAAGAACTCGGTTGCCGTAGATACGCTCAACAGCGAAGATTCATACATGGTTTTTGGTGGTAATCAGTGTCGACGCCAGATGTATTCGGCGCTTTTATTTGATTCTGAGGACTGTTTAGATACGACTAATATTTGGTTATCTCGCGATTGTTATGCTTCGAATCGAATTAAGCGTTGTTTTGGCTGTAGATCCTGTATTGAGTGTTCCGATTGTTTAAACTGTTCATTTTTGTTTGATTGTCGAAATTGTGAGCATTGTTTTGGCGGGGTCAATTTACGAAATCGGAAACACGTTTTCTTTGGGGATCAGTTAAGTGAGCAGGAATATAAGGAACGAATCAGTAAAATTGATCTTAGTTGTGCCAGCACATTCGAAGAGCTGCAGGTTCGTTTTTCCAAAATGATTTCAAAGGACGCGGTTTGGCCAGAGGTCTTTTGGTCCGGGGCCGATGATTCACAGGGAGAATATTTAGAAAAATCAGTTCGGGTTAAACATGGATATTGGTTAATGCGCTGTGCTGATAGTTTTTGGTGTTGGATTAATGATGATATAAAGAATTCTGCTTTTTGTGCTTGGGACGGCTGGGGCGGCAATGTCTATAATTGCAACGGCCTGGTTTACGTTGAGAATATGAAGTTTTGTGATCAGTGTTGGAACTCGTCGAATCTTGAATATTGCTACAACTGCCATAATTGCGAGTTTTGTTTTGGTTGTGTTGGTTTGCAGCGGAAAAAATTTTGTATTTATAATAAACAGTACACTGAAGATGAATATTGGCAGTTGGTAGATGAACTAAAATGCAAGATGCTTGATCGAGGCGAATACGGAGAGTATTTTCCTGCCGATTTATCTCCAATGGGAATACAGTTTTCAATTGGAGCAGAATTTCTTGGGTATACTGATGAAGAGCTGGAACGATATGGGGCCTTGAAATTAGATCCAAAAAAAGGAAACGTGTTGGCACCGCACCAGGTTGATGCTAATAATGCGATTTTGGTCGAGCAGATTCCTGATTGTTTGTCAGGGGTTGATCCGAAGCAGTTGGTTAGCAAGCCAATCTACGACAGACAGCTAGATCGGACATACAGTGTCTTGCCGCGCGAGTTTGAGTTTTATCAGGCAAAAGGTTTACCGTTTCCTCGTCAACACTTTTTAACCCGACTTCAGAATCTGCTGCGCACCTCGAATACACCTTTGACTGAAACAGGGAGGTGTCAGGAGTGTAATAAGCAGATTAAGATTCACAAGAATCAAATGTTTCCTGAACGAAAAGTTTATTGCCGGGAATGTTATCTTAAATATTTAGAACAACACGGATAGTTAAGGTGACACCCTTACGGGTGTCGGTCCCTCTCAGAACATATGTCAAAAACTCCACAATACGATGCGATCCCCCTTCGCTCGGACAAGCCGAGCTACGGAGGGATTTCGTCAAAATTGTATGAATAAAACTCCCAATTTTGACTCAAAAATAAAAACCATCCTCGACGGGCTTGAACCCGGCGAGCGGGTTTGTGGGTTGACTGGTGAGAAGTGGAATATGGACGAAGAAGAGATTGGTTGGTACAAAAAGTTCAACATACCATCGTCAGATCGTTCACCGGTTGCTCGCCAACAAATCATGGCCGGGTATATGATCGGTTACCAGTGGTGGTGGCAACGTCATGCGGAAACTAAAAAGCCAGTGCTGACTTATGTTCACCCGGCGAGCGGAATTAAAGTTTTACCGGATGCAGAATGGTTTGGTTGTGATTTTGGTTCTGAAAATCAAGAGCATGATCCGAGCCGTACATTCTTTGATCAATTTCGAGATCTGCAACTTAGAGTGCCTTTGAATGCCACGCGGAACACTGAAGTTCCTGAAAATTCAATTGCCATTAATTCATTCGGTGATATAAATTCGTATTTTAATATTTTGAACAACAAATCTATAAATTCGTTCTTTTGTATTTGGACCGGTAAAAATGAAGAATCAGCGGAAATGCATAATGTTGAAGCAGGACAGCGCAGTGTTGGTGTTGATGATGCTGCGCGCGTTTTTAATTCGCGCTATATTCGTGACTGTAATAATATTCAGAACTCAGCTTTTCTGTTTTTGTGTTCAGATCTTGAAATGTGTTTTGGCGCGGTCAATCGGAAACGGAAGAAGTATATGTTCTTCGAGGATCAATTAACCGAAGCTGAGTACAAAGAACAAATGTCAAAGATAGATCTTAGTTCACGCAAAGAGGTTGAGAAATGGAAAGCCAAATTTGATCAGGTAATGCGGGAATGTGTTTGGCCGGCCAAGATGAGTTTTGATGATGAGGGTTCTGTTGGCGAATATCTGTATAACACTCGAAATTGTAAGTATTGTTTTCAATGTGTAAAAGCTGCCCGTGATCTTTACCGATGCAGTTTTATCGCTGCTGATACTTTTGATAACGCCTACTGTATTAGTGTTTACGATGTTTCAAATTCTTTTGGTTGTATTGATTTGGATAGATCAATAAATTGTAAGTTTTGTTTCTCGAGTAATAGTTGTCAAAATTTGGAGTACTGCATGGCTTGCTACAATTGTGAAAATTGTTTTGGTTGTATTGGTCTGCGACATAAAGAGTTTTGCATTTTTAATCAACAGTATTCTGAAGATGAATATTGGAAGACGGTGGACAAGATTAAGTGTCAGATGTTGGACAGTGGGGAATATGGTCAGTTTTTTCCGTTGGCATTTTCACCATGTTACTTTCCACAGTCTGGCGCCACCTTGTACTTTGGGGCAGATAAAGCTGTTGGAAAACAACTCGGTGCTTTGGAATTTGATCCTGAGTCTGAGGGGGCGATCGGCGATGACCTGATTGACAAAACAAAAACGCGATCAAGTAAAGATATTCCGGACACAGCAATAGAGTTGGATCCGGATGAATGGGTTGGGGTACCAATTATGGATGAAGAGTATGGTCGACGCTTTGCTTTTCTCAGACCAGAGATTGAATTCTATCGCAAGTTCAAAATTGCTCCACCAAATCGTCATCCGGTTTACAGGATGCAACAAATGATTGGTCGAGCTAACCTGGCAGTGTTTGAAGAAGCTGTTTGTACCAAGTGTAATAAGTCACTAACTGTAGCCAAGAATTTGACTTTTACAGAGCGCAATATTTATTGTAAACCATGCTATCGTGCTTATATGGAGGACAGATAGGATAGGAAAGACATCCGTAAGGATGTCATTTCGATGACGCCCTCACGGGCGTCTTTCCCACAAATTTATGCAAATTAACTTTCTAGACAATTTAATTGAAGCAGATGAAGACGAACAAATCGTTCCAGATCCGATCCACGGCTTGTTGTATCCTGGCGAGGCTTTACATTTTCTTTACGAAAACGACAAACTAACTGAAGTAAATTATGTCCGAAAAAATATCTTTTAAAACTGATGATGGTGTCACTATTGTTGGAGACTACTATGCGGTTGAATCAGCAAAAGCTTTTGCTTTGCTCTTGCACATGATGCCAGCGACCAAAGAGGCTTGGATAGAATTTGCTACGGCTTTGACAAATCGTGGAATTGCTTCGCTTGCAATCGACGAGCGTGGTCATGGTGAATCGACTGAAGGTGGTAAGTTAAATCATCATGAATTTACAGACCAAGAACAGCAAATGAAAATTCATGACGTACGCGGTGCTTTGTCTTGGTTAGCTGATCGCGGTGCGACAGATTCGAGCACGGTCGTTGTTGGTGGATCAATCGGTGCAAATCTAACAATTAAGATTATGGGCGATCGAGCTGAAATTAAAACTGGTGTGGCTTTGTCACCAGGACTAAACTATCGTGGAGTGAAAACTGATAAGTTAATCAAACGGATTGCTGATGATCAGAAGATTCTGTTAGTTGCCTCAGACAATGACACTCACGGCAGTTTTGAATGTATTCGCGTCTTGAATGAACTTCGACCAAATGTTACAGATAAGATCGAAGAGCGTAGGATCGGACATGCGAATGATATGTTAGACGCTAAGCCAGAATTGATCGGAACCGTGGTGGATTGGATTGAGAAGAGGATCTAATTCTAACGGGGTTTATCCCCGGTTTGAATTCAAACGCCAGATAAACTGGCTATGAAAAATTATGTCAATACTACAAGCAATTGTTTTAGGGGTCATTCAAGGCATCACCGAATTCCTTCCGGTTTCAAGTTCCGGTCATCTGATTTTATTTCCCGAATTATTTAACTGGCCGTTGCAAGATCTGGCCTTTGATGCTGTAATCCATCTTGGAACATTGGTTGCTGTGCTCATAGTTCTCAGACGTGATATCAAAAAAATGATTCACGCTTTTATTTCAAACAGACCCTGTGCCGAACGATCACTGGCCTGGATGATTATTGTTGCCACGATTCCAGTACTTTTTGTTGGTTACTTTGCTGGTGATATTATCGAGGGAGCATTGCGCACGCCACTGGTTGTTGTAATTTCTCTGACTTTTTGGGCGGTTGTTTTAGGGGTGGCTGATTGGTTTTCGGTCAAGAAGGGATCGACAAGCGTCAGCTTGTCAGCGAAAGGACAGGCTTACGCCTGTCGGTCCCACACGACCAAGATCCAAGAAATCAAATGGTGGCAAGCGATTGCGATCGGACTGGCTCAGATCCTGGCCCTGATCCCTGGAACATCTAGGTCTGGAATCACCATTACAGCTGGACTGTTCTCCGGGATCGATAGAAAAACCGCAGCCCGTTGGTCGTTCCTGCTCAGCATCCCAGCGATCGGATCCGCTGGCGCAAAGTCGTTGCTTGATTTATCTACCGGATCTGCTACAATCGAATTCGCTCCATTGTTTGTCGGTTTTATTATGGCCATGATTTCCGGAACCATCGCTATCAAGTTTCTTCTCGCTCTGGTGTCTCGAATAAGTTACTGGCCATTTGTGTTTTATCGAATTTTATTGGCCGGAGTCGTCTTGGTCGTTTTGGTACTGTAACGGGATCGACAAGCGTCAGCTTGTCATTGAGATGACAGACTTACCAGCCTTAGCCAAGGCTTCGGCCGGCAGGCGTCTGTCGGTCCCACAGACTTGGAGTACACATGCGCACCTTCACCATATCAGTCTTTCTGATTTCAGCTATCATCATAGCCGGACCAGCAGCCCGAGAAATTGAACAAACACCGCGAATCAAGCATGCGGATCAACAACAGTTTGTGGTTTGGGATGGTCAAGAGTACGGGCCACACAAGTTTGTCATCGTTGTTGGCGTCTTCCAGAACAAGTTGGCCTACTCCTCTCAGGACGAAGAATGGCGTTGGACAGCGCATTGGGGTGAAAAAGACTACGGCCCGTTTGATGATTTGATGGTCGATGGTGTTTATCAAAGCAAACTCTATTTTTACTACGCCTTGAATGAAGATTTCTACGTTCAGTGGGGTGAGAAAAAAAGAGGTCCATACGACTGGGTTTGGGGACTGCATTATGACACCAACGCAGGTCAGGCTTACTACAGCATGAGGCATAGACAACTGTCCTTAGAGATTCACTGGGACGGAAACTAAAAACCAGCACAAAATGCTTTGTGCTGGTATTTTCTTTTTGCCTTATTTTAAAAAAACAATGCTTATTTAGCATCTCATTTTTCGGGTTGGTTGTAAAGCCGTACCTTCTTGACACACTGAACACAGCTTATATGATTGATAAAAGACAACAAGCATTTTTGTTTAATCTATTAATAAATAAGCAATAAAGTATATGAAAAAAGTATTAATTTTCATAGGAGGGATCATGATTATTTTTTGTTTTATGGTTATTCCAGCCTCAGCTTTAACTGTGAACAATATCCCGTTTTGGGATGGGATGGAATATCTGGATTCCAGCGTCTGGTATAACAGCATAGACAGCTTTCTGGGAATTGGAACTGATCAGCCAGAGGAAAAATTACACGTTACCCAAGGAACTATATTAGTTGACAATCCCGGTAATCCAGTATTAGAGAGTTCTGTAAGTAACTGGACTTTGAACGGCGCTTGTTCAATTGATATATCTGGAAAATATGCCTTTGTTACCAGCTTCAATTCAGACGCCTTGAGTATATTAAATATTTCAGACCCAACAAATCCGGTCTATGAAGGGTCTTTGGTGGACTCAAGTATGAATGGCGCCTTTTCAGTAGATGTGGCTGGTATGTATGCCTATGTTGTTGGTTATGAATCGGATGCCTTAACGGTGATCAATATATCAGACCCGACACGACCGGCACTTGAAGGTTCAATTACAAACAGTTCTATTATGGATAACCCACGCTCAGTTGTGGTTTCAGGTATTTATGCCTATGTGGCTGCACGTAATTCAAACAGTCTGGCGGTGATCAATATTTCAGATCCAACAAACCCAGTCCTTGAAGGATCAATTGTTGATCCAACGAATCTAAACGGAGCTTTCTCAGTTGATGTATCAGGTAACTATGCTTACGTGGCAAGTTTTTATTCAGATAACTTGGCGGTGATAGATATCTCTGATCCGGCTAATCCGGTATACAAACAGTCTGTTAGGAACGCAAGTCTTAATGGTGCTCAAGCGGTTAGTGTATCTGGGGCTTATGCCTATGTAGCCAGTTACTACTCTGATAGCTTGACCGTGGTTGATATTTCAAATCCGATTAACCCAACCGTTGTTGGGTCAATTAGCGATGCGGTAAATCTGAACGGACCTCAGTCGGTTGATGTATCAGGAAAATATGCTTATGTAGCCAGTCTTGATGCAGATTCGATTTCAGTGGTTGATATTTCAGATTCCACGAATCCTTTCTTGATTGGTTCGCTTAGCAATGCAAGTCTAGACGGTGTTTATGCAGTTCAGGTGTCTGGAAAATATGTTTACCTGGCCAGCTCTATTTCTGATAGCTTGGTTGTTTTAGATGTCGGTGGGGCCGATATCCATGCGGCAAATATCGGAAGCCTTGCGGCTGATGATCTTATGGTCAATGATGATGTGGCTGTAGGAAACAATATGAGTGTTGGTAATGGATTAAATGTTGGCTCTGGCGGTCTGTATATTGGCCAAGGTGCTGGGTTGTCTGTTACTGCTGATGGTTACTTTTTGGGCAGTGTGACGGCTGATGGTACTATTTGTGATATCAATGGTTGTATTGGTGATGGCGGTGGGGGATCCTCTTTGTGGACCGCTGACGGTGATGATATTTATTATGATGTTGGTAACGTTGGCATTGGTACTTCCAGCCCTGCTGAGGCTTTGGATGTTAACGGCAACATAGTTGGCAATGGTAAGATTGCGGTAGGTAATGGAGCGTCAGCTGGTGGCGTCGACGCTGTAGCCTTTGGTACCGGAGCAACGGCCAGCGGTGACAATGCAATTGTTTTAGGTTATTCAACAGCCATGAATACCAATGCTATAGCTATGGGAAATGATAATATGGCCAGCGGCGATAATGCAGTGGTTATTGGACACAAAGGCAACGCTCAATCTTATGGTTCATTTGTAACTGGTCGATACAACGTAATTGACGGTGATTCGTTTTCCTGGGACGATGTCGATTCGTTGTTTGTGATTGGTAATGGTACTTCAAGTGCAGACCGAAATAATGCCTTAACAGTATTTAAAAATGGAAATGTAGAAGTGGACGGAGATATTGATTCGTCCGGAGCTATTTGTGATGTGAATGGATGTATTGGGGGTGGAGGAGGTGGTTCTTGTCTTTGGACCGAGAGTGGTAATGGTATTTATTACAGTGCTGGAGATGTAGGTATTAGAACCTCTACTCCCAACAGCGAATTGCAGGTGGAAGGGGAGATTAAGGCCAATAACTTCTCTAGTAGAGATGCCGAGGCTAGTGGTATGTATACTGCTGCCTTTGGAACCGGGTTGGCGAGTGGTAGTTTTTCTATGGCGGCTGGAAATTCTACAACAGCCAGTGGTAACGGATCAGTGGCCATGGGATATGATACTGTTTCTAGCGCGACAGCTTCATTTGCAATGGGTTACACCACAACAGCTAGTGGTATTAATTCTGCGGCCTTTGGAAGATACACCGCAGCTCAATCCTATGGTTCTTTGGCAATTGGACGTTTTAATGAAATAGAAGGTGATGCTACTTCATGGGTCAGCACTGATCCGTTGTTGATCTTAGGTAACGGGACGGGTTCCCTTGATAGAAACAATGCATTTGTTGTATACAAAGACGGTGATATAGAGATCACTGGCGACATCACTTCTGACGGTGAAATCTGTATCGGAAGTGGCTGCTAAGTATATAAAATAAAATATTATGAATACTATACTTATCGCATTAGGCATTGGCTTGTTGTCATTGTTTAATCCACAACCTGCTGATATTCAAATGGCTTCACAGCAAAGTGAATCTTCTGTCTTTGTCAGGCCAGAACTATCTGGACTTGATATTGAGTTGGAACGCGCTCGGTCAATGATGAAAGACGACCCTTCAGAAGCTCTTAGAATATTTGAAGAATTAGAACAGTCTGGTTCTCATACACATATGTGGGCTGCTATTTCAGAGCAGGTTCGTATTTATCGTGTTAACCATGATTTTGAATCCGCACTTGAGACAACAGAACGAGTGATGGAATTAGAGCCACCGGCAGCAGGATTAATGCATGTTTGGAATGGAGATATATATCTTCAGGCCGAGGACTATGAAAACGCTCTAGCTGAGTATGAACTAGCTGAGCAAAGTTTTGGTGATAACATCGTGAATAACAAGACCGTGGGTGAAACTGCTTTGAAACAGGCCACAAGAGCTTCAATTAAATTTAAACATCCTGAAACCGCAGCTCAGTATGCAAGAAAACTAGCTACTGACTATTCTGACAGCGAAAGGTCAGAGGTGGGATTAGCCTGGGCTTTGTTTTACGAGGCTATGGCTGAGGGAGGGGATTTGCCAATCATGGCCATGGAAATTGCAATGTACACAGGTGTGTGTGGTGTAGAGAATCCTTGTTACATCCAAGATAAACATCTCTATCGGAAAGGCGAAGTGAATACGAATGAATTCCAAGAGCTGAATAATGGATCAGGAATCTACTTTAATCTAACCGAACAGGATACAAATATTCTTGAACGCATCAATAATCCAGTTTTTCAACATGAAGATTGGTCATTACTACAATCATTAATTCCAGCTGCCCATGCGGAACAATATGAAGAGTATCAGACCTGTATTGTCGAAGACATACCAGCATATTCTGGTTTTGCTCTTCCAATCTCTGATATAACTTATGGTGATTTGTTTATGGGCTATCCAGCGACTGGTGGTTGTCAGGGGATACCCGGACTAAATTATACCTGTAGTAACCATTGGTATCATCCAGGTATTGATTTGAATAATTCATACGATCATTATGTCTTGGAAGATGATGAAGGCAATATTATTGAGGAAGACTCTGATCTTTGTACAAATCAAGCCGATGGATTTAGTACTACAGCTGCTGGCTGTGTTCAAGATGTTGACGTGGGTGGGTTTGGATCATTAACAATTACTCATAACTATGCACCATTTAATGGTAGTTATGCGTCAGATTACGTTACCTCGCAATACGGTCACGCCGATGAAATAGATGTTTCAGAAGGCGCTGATGTTGCTTTGGGTGATGAGGTGGGCAGTATTGGGGGGCTTGGTGATGGTGGTGTAACTTTTGCCTGTCATCTTCACTTTGAAATCCGTGAAGAAGACCATCCAGATCCATACTGGGCCGGATATTGGCTTTCAGCTACATTAAATTATGAAGATTTGGTTGGTCAGTATTATCAAGATCCAGAATCATTTATCGAGGCACACCCCGCGTTTGATTGGTTACATTGGATTGATGAAGGTGCTTCTTGGTGGACACACGTAGGTTCATGGGTAGATGTATATACAAAAGGAAATGGTGATGGCCATCAAGAAAGTGATCTGAAATATACAAGCACAACCTCGTCACCAAATCCAACAGCCACCGCGACATTACGTTTTACGGCGGATAACAGTGGTTATCATCAACTCTATATGTTTGCCCCATGGAGCACACAAACAAAAAGTGATTCAGTGCCGGTTGAGATAACCGAAGTTGATGGTGGTAACTTGGTTTATGAAACGACCCTTGATTTTGCTGGTGGATACAGAACTTGTGACTGGGATGTTGATGAAGATGGGTACTGGGAAAGTTGGAGATCATGGAAACGATGTGACGAGTGGATCCTTGTTGGCAGTGTCGATCTTACCGAGGGGGAAGAGTATGAGATGTACATTTCTAATGCCACGGGCTCTGATACAGACATTATCATCATTGATGATCTATATATTATTTACGAAGATGGATATGAACCACCACCTGTACTTGGTAGGGTGATTGTACAAAATGATGATGAAGATGATTGTTCAGTGCCAGGGTCTGGGGATTGGACGGTCAGTAGTGATTGTACAATTAGTTCTGATGAGGTCGCGCCGGCAAATGTGATTGTTGCTGATGGTATTACCTTGACGATTAACGGTAACGGTTCGTTGGATATGGATCTGAGTAATTATCATTTACGAATCGGAATTGGCTCGCGGGTGATTATTGGGGTTGGTGGTAAAATAGATTAGTAAAACAAAAAACAGACGTTGTATAGTGCATCGTCTGTTTTTTAATTTGATTTACTCCTTACCACCCATTCTTTCAAATGCCCTTAGAATCTCCAATGGCACGGCAAAGATAACTGTATTTGATTGGTCAGAACTCAAGTCGTTAATACTGGACAAGGTTCGAAGATGCAGGGCACCAGGACTGGCAGATAATGTGTTAGCCGCTTTAGCCAGGTTGTCAGAAGCAGCCACTTCACCTTCAGCCTTGATAATGACAGCGCGACGTTCACGTTCAGCTTCAGCTTGCTTGGCAATCGTCCGCTTCATTTCTTCCGGCAAAGTAATATCTTTTAACTCAACGTTCTCGACGTCGATTCCCCAAGGGTCAGTCAACTTGTCCACGATCTCGCGAATGCGTTTGGCCGCCTGATCGCGGTTGGTTAACAGTTCATCAAGTGTCAACTCACCGGCAATATTTCGCATAGTTGTTTGAGCTAACTGAGATACAGCCCAGCGAAAATTTTCAACTTCGATGATTGCTTTGCCAGCGTCTTTGACTTTGTAGTAGATTACGGCGTTGATGCGAGCAGACACGTTGTCTTTGGTAATCGCTTCTTGGTCAGGAACGTCAACGGCCTTTACACGAATATCGACTTTCTTGTATGAATAAAAAATCGGAATGACCAAGCGCCAGCCTGGCTCCATCAGCCCGACAAACTTACCTAAGCGGAACTTAACCCCGCGTTGGTACTGATTGATCTGCTTGATGCTGGCAATGATGATCAGCAGGATCATAATCAGAACCGGAAATAGTGCTTCGTACATATGTGGGAAAGACGACCGTAAGGGCGTCATGATTAATAATCGAACAAATTCATCTTAGCACTTTAATTTGAAAATAAGCAAGAGTCGTGGTAATGTTAGTTCGATAAACCAACGCCAGAGCCTAAAAGCAAAGACCTAAGCACGATTTACACATATGCTACAAAATATAGATGTGGATGAGAAGTACATTCACCTAAAAACCAGTTAGGCGCCATTTCTGCCTACTGCTAAAATATAAAATATGGAAAAAGAACCCAAACAGTTTCGAGCCATAGTTGATGAGCTTCAAAACATGGTTGAAGTAGATCAAGATATGCGTAATCGTTGTACCGATAATCCTAATGAGTGGGATGAAACCGTTGACCATCGGAACACAGAACGCATGAAAATCATTATTGATGAAATGGGCTGGCTTTCCATCTCTAAAGTTGGAGAAAAAGGCTCCTCTAATGCATGGTTACTTGTTCAACACGCCGACCATGACCTTGAATTTCAGAAAAGATGTCTTGAACTCATGAAGTCGGAGCCTGTGGGTGAAGTTTCAAAACGAAACATTGCTTACCTTGAAGATCGCATTGCTGTTGGAGATGGAAGGCCTCAAACCTACGGAACACAATTTCATAAAAATTCCGATGGTCAACTTGTGCCACAACCAATAGCTAACGAAGAGAAAGTTGATGAGCGACGAAAAGATGTAGGGCTCGAAACTTTAGATGAGTATAAAAAACGTATGCAAAAATTGTACGGCAGAAACAGCGCCTAACACAGAATATGCGGTTCCGTTCGTCGTCGTACCTCCTCCTCTCTTCACCCATATTTGGCAGGGCTACCGCTTCGCGATATTATAGCCCTACCAAACATCGCATATTCTGGAACGTTGTGCGCAATTTCGCTCCGCTCACTTGCACACAAAGGGCGGCGTTACACGCCAGTCGTGCGTCGCGAAGCTCCGCACAACTGTCGTTTATGCAACATGTCGGTCTGATGACTACGTCATCTTCCCGCCACGATTGCATAAACGCCGCCCTTTATACGCCATAATAAAAAGCCGATTGTGATTGAATAATAATAATTTTGGCGATTTATTTGCAGCGGTCGAGTATAACTTGTAATATAATCAAAGTAATAATTAACTTACAAAATTATGGAAAAAGAAAAATTCGAACCAACACCAATGCCCGAAGTTTCCCAATGTGAAACTTTTGAAGATTTTCAGGCGTTAGCAGATAAATGGGATGCAGAAGGATTTAGACTGGATAGAAACATGCCAAATGATAAACTACAGGCAACAATAGATTTTTATCGCAGAGATCCGGAAATCAAAGACATTCGATTATCTACTGCCTACACAAACGGCACGCCTGAAAATAATTACAAAGGAGAAAAGTTAGCAGACCATTCATGTATTTGGACTAAAGTCGAGAAAAAACAATAAATCGCCAAAATCATTAACGAATCGGCTTTTTATTACAGCGTATAACAATGAATATCTGGCTACAGAAAAATGACTTTTTTATTCTTTAATGGACTGTCATTTTTCTTCCGCCCATATTTTCATCCCTCTTTTTGATGAAGATGTGGGCGGGATATCTACAAACAAAGAATGTCTGAAAAATAAAATTCGTGCCGAAAAGTCGGGATGAAAACATCAGATATTCATAAACGATAGGCAACATCGCTTCGCTTCGTTGCCTATCGTGCGCCCCTATGCTCAAGGGCCGGCAACGTCGCCAAGC
Organism: Candidatus Uhrbacteria bacterium; assembly: GCA_043811105.1. GTDB lineage: Bacteria > Patescibacteriota > Patescibacteriia > UBA9934 > CAZDDW01 > CAZDDW01. Next base: position 11,163 of record JBDRNK010000007.1, on the reverse strand, counting down.
GACGTCGCCTATCAACCGCTACGCGGCTGATGCCCAAATTCCCCCGCCAAGGCAGGGGAACTTCGCATAGCGGCGCACGTTATACGCAATTCAAAAAATATGGTAGACAAAAAACTCCTTGCTAAAATTAGAAAAATGGCGGATTCACCAAATTGGGGTGTTCGAGAAGATGCTACCAAAGACATCAAAGCAATAAATGACAAAGATTTCTTAGAGTATCTACCAATCTGGAAACAATGGGTGGCTGAATCAAACCCAAACATTCGTCGTGTTGTTGAGGTTGGATTACTTCGCATTAAGAAAGAATATATTCCGGATGCTTTGGATATACTTGATCCGCTTATGTATGACGACGACATTTATGTAAGAAAAAATTGTGGCCCTTTTGCATTATCACATGTGGGATACAAAGACCCTGATACTACATTCAAAAGACTTAGAAAATGGATGAAAGTTAATAACAAAAATGTCCGCTGGAATGTGGCTATGTGCTTGGGGGTTTGGTTCGGCCAGTCATATTCTGAAGAATCGTTGAAACTATTGAAAGTTTTAGCAAAGGACCAAGAAAAATTTGTTTGGAGGGCAGTAGCATCTTCTCTTGTCAAGCTCATCCGCAAGCATCCAAAATTGAAGCACGAAGTTTTTTTATGGAAGGGTTGTGACGATTGTCTTGCTGTTGTAAAGCATTATGTATTCTAAAATACGGACACGACGGATTTGTCCGTACGTACGAACAAACACGTCGTTTTGAATTTTGATTTGACACCGGCCAGATAAACATTGCCCTTCAAGGCTTTTTTTGTTGAAAATAAAAGACCAACCGAGTTGGTTGGTTGATTAGCTTGCTATTTCAGTGATTCAGCTCGTGTGGCCTGCGGGCCCGCGTCAGGACACCTTCCAGGCAGAAGGCAGTCCACTTGTATAAGATGAACAGTGCTAGAGGCATGGTGATGATTCCGAAGCCAGCGGCGACCCAATCCAGAGCGTCCATTATCTCCTCCTCACTTTGAGAGAAATGATCTGAGTTGATCTTAGGTCAGAAATCAATATAAGTCAAGTGATCTGCTTTGATTTTCAAGGCTTTTTTGTATATTAATTGGCTTAATAATATTCTTGAAATAATCCAAATAAAGTGTTATTATACACATAGATAAGCGATATATCATTATGAAAAAAAAATCAGTAAACGCTAAAAAGATTCAAAAGGCCGTATCTCAATCCTCGAAAATGGAAGGGCTAAGTTTTAATCAGGCAAAGAAAAATACAAAGCTTATTCAAACTTTGAAAACTTATGACAGGGCATTCGCGGTATCACGTCAGCGATGAGGCCGCTGGTGTCAGCCAAGGGATACTCAAAAATAAACTTGGTATTAAAAGTAAGAAGAAGTTGAATGATGCAGAAACTTTGCTTCTCGCCGATACATACACACATTTCTTTGATTTACTAGAAAAAGGCAAGGTCAAATTTGACCTTGATTTATTTTTTTCTATTCATTAATATTTTTTTTGGTACTTTATATGAGTGGGCCGGTAAAACCAGAACAGTGAATATCTCAAAAGACGAGATGTTATTTGCTCCGGTTAAATATATTGACAAAGCATTGGAAGATTTTGCAATCCTTTTAAAAACAAAACTGTCAAAATGTTTTAAAGATAAAAACGAGCTATCTGAAAAATTGGCAATTATTCACAATGAATTTAATCTAATTCATCCATTTAGAGAAGGAAACGGCAGAACCATACGATTGTTCCTGGATTTACTGGTGGTCAGTTTAGGGTATGATCCAATTGATTGGGGCAAAACGACAAGTACTGCATATCTCAACGCCTGCATTGCAGGGGTATCGGGGAAACACGAATCGATGACGAAAATAATAAAGAAGGGTCTTGATGTGAACCTTGAATAAGTCGCGATTGTTCGAGTATAAGGTAACCTTGATCTTCAAGGCTTTTTTTATTTCTTTGTGGTAAAATTACAACATATGAAAAACAAAAAAATCTCTACCCTGATGTCGCTATTGATATCAGCTGTTATTACCTGTCTTGTTCTGACAATTATTGTCGTTTATAAAAACTGGCCAAACCAAGAGGAATACGAAAATGATCAAGCCTTTTTATCTGAACATTTTCAAACCGTACTCTTAGCTGAGCCTTTGGAAGAAATTATATATCCGGTTCAGAGTTATGTTATCACCACCGGTGGATTTTGTTGGCTGTTGGCCCAGAGTAGCATCATGAGTTATCTGGAACCTGACATTGATTTTCACACTTTCGTTCTTCACGGCAACCCAACTCTTTTCATGGCCGGTCGGAACGAACAGGAACGTTACGGCCCGGCGCTCAATGGCATTCATTCTTTTGAAAATCTTGGCTACACTTTCTATCGCGGTTCAACCAGTTCGATTCAACCACCGCGAAATGTTTTTCCTGATATTGAATCGGAGAATTTGATTTATTTTAAAAATGCTGACGAGGAACTTTTGTTCGTCAAAAAGCTGTTGACCGTTGGAATTATTCCAATTGTTCACATCAAAGGAAGTTTTTTGCCTTTGATTGGTTATGATGATCAGGGGATTTGGTTGGCTAATCCGGAGTCTGAAGACATCGCCCTCGAAGATCAACCTAAGGATTTATTGGAAGTGACTGTCCTGAACCAGACCTGGTACATGTCCAATGATGATTTTTTCGATAATTGGAGCGGAGATGATCAGTTCTTTTGGTATGAAAAAACCGGGCCTAGAATAACCGACGCAGAGTTGTATCAGGAAAACAGAACCAATGCTTTGGAAGCACCGGAAAACATTGAAACGACTATTGGCATTTTAAAGAATCTTGATGCAAGTCAAAATATTTCCTGGATTTATACCTATGACTACGACACCCCATCAACCGTTGCTTTGTATTATTATTTTTTGAACAAGGGCAATAAGAAGCTAGCTGATAAATATTTGGAAATTGCTAACTTTTATGATCAAGCCAGAGAGTTGCGTGGCCCTGATCTTCCGTTGTATGGAGATGAAGAATATCTGGCTGAACTGTTGACCGAAGTCTTGCCTTTGTACAAAGAAGCAGCCGCCCTATGGCCTTGATTTTCAAGGCTTTTTTTGTTGAAAATAAGCAAGAGTCGTGGTAATGTTAGTTCGATAAACCAAGCCATAGTCTAAAAGTAAAGACCTGACCCCGATCTTAGGAAACCTGATGGCAAGTTTTGAATAATCAGTCTAATATGAAGACTCTAAAATTTTCTGAGTTACGTCAAACGTACAATTGGGATTGTGGTGCAAACGCCATTCAATCTGTTTTAGCTTACTATGGAATAGATGTCCGAGAATCAATTGTTATGAAAATAGCCGGAACAACTCGTGGTGGAACACCAATTTCCGGAATAAAAAAAGTGGTAAAGAAATATGGACTCAAACAAAAAAGCGGAAAGATGGAGATTGATGATATCAAACAATATCTTGACAATGAAATACCGGTAATTTTACTTGTCCAGGCCTGGACTGAAAAAAATAATGTTGATTGGGAAAAAGACTGGGTTGACGGACATTATGTCGTAGCAATTGGTTATGATAAAACCAAATTATATTTTGAGGATCCTTCATCAGTCTTGCGCACATATTTAACTTACAATGAATTTATGAAACGCTGGCATGATGTTGATAAAAACGGAAAGAAGTACATAAATTGGGGCATGGCTGTGTTTGGCAAAAAGGCCGAATATGATTTATCAAAACCGATACACATGGATTAAGGAAAATAGAATTTGAGGTCAGGAAACAAATCCTATGCATACAACCATTGGACTAATAGTGGCCATTTGTACAACTTTAGCCTTTTTTCCGCAAACAATTAAAGTTATAAAAACCAAGCAGACAAAAGATTTGTCGTTAGCCATGTATTTGATCTTTACTATGGGCGTGTTTCTTTGGCTTGAGTAAAGGGTTCTGATAAAATGAACAGAAAATGATGGCCGTGATATTGTGACTGGATTATTGTTATGAAATCAAATGAACAAGAATTTATTTTTACTGATGAGGTTGATTATGCAAATACTCAGGATGGTTCGGTTTGGGGCACAGAAGATAAAGCCACGTCTGATCTGTTAACAAAAAGCGTCATTGCTGGCAGGTGGCTCAATCTTTGTGCTGGTGATGGTAGGTTTAACAATCTGTTGTTGGAAAAAGCCAATCAAGTCATCGCGGTTGATATAGATGAAGGTGCCTTGCAAAAGCTTGTACGAATTACACCTGAAGTGTTGAAAAGAAAACTTGAAATAAAATCGATCAATGTTGTTAAACCTTTTCCTTTTGAGAACAGTTCATTTGATGGAGTTTTTTGTGTTGGTACATTACATCTTTTTCCAAATCCAATTTTTATAAGTATAGTGGGCGAAATGAGAAGAGTATTAAAAACAGGTGGTAGAATAATTATTGATTTTGCGACTGATATTAGAAGAACTTATTCAGATGGGAGTCTTTGGATAGTTGAAAATGAACCGAACTATACTCTAGTAGAAGCTATGTCTTTTTTGAATGAGGTATTTAAGGATTTTGAGATAAATATCCTTACAGATAAAGTTGATCCGGAGAAAGTTATTATAGGGGAAAAAGAATATGTTTTTACATCAAATTTTATTCTGCTAGATGCAGTAAAGAAAAAAGCTTTTTAGTTCATATTGCTTGATTTTTTACCTAAGTTATGGGATAATCGTTCCATAATTTTTATATTTAGAAAACATATGGAAATTCGACATTTATCATTATTCAAAGGAATTGATTTGGCCGAACGACGTATTCCGATTTTGGTTGAGCGTTCACCAAACCCCGGACCAGTACTTTGGTTAGTGGCAGCAACACATGGAAATGAAGTTACTGGTATTCCGGTGATTCATCGTATCTTTAAATATCTAGAGCGCAACCCACTCAAGTGTGGTACGGTCTATGGTATGCCGATTTTGAACATCATGGGCTTTGAGTTGTGTCGGCGCGAACATCCGTATGACAATGAAGACATCAACCGTACTTTTCCTGGCGACTTGATTGGTGGAACTTCAGAACGAATTGCTGCTATTGTTTATAACAATATCGTCGAGACCAAACCAACTCTGGTGATAGATTTGCACTGTGATGTTCCGGACTCAATTCCTTATATTATGGTTGATCGTCCACTTTCTGCTTCGGCCGCAGTTAAAGCCACGGTGGAAAAAAGCTGGCAGTCAGCGGAAAAATTTGGGGTGACGGTAACTTATGATGCGGAGACTGAGGGTTATCGAAAATATAAATTAGATAAAACTTTAACCGCTTCTTTGATCAATCGAGCTAATGTACCGGCTTATGTTGTTGAAATTGGAGGACCAAACTCTTTGGTTGAGGGCCTGATCCGAGTTGGAACAAAAGGGGTAAAAAATATTTTAGCTGATTTGCAAATGATACAACTAGATGGTCCGCCAACGGTACATGATAGTAAAATCAAAACCAAAGCACGCTTGGAACAATTGAAAGAAATTTCCACTAATGAAAGTGGTCTGATTGAATATGGTGTTAAACCCGGTGATCGTGTTGTTGCTGGACAGGAATTGGTTCAGATTAAGAACGTGCTTGGAAAGACTGAGGAGATAATTCGCGCCCCAGAAGACTGCTATATCATTTCATTAGCAGATACAGCGATTTCTTTTCCAGGAAACCAGGTGATTACCGCTGCGACTGAAGGGAAGTCAGATCAAGAAGAAAAAAAGCTAAAATAAACAATGAGTAAAAAACGTGTACTAGTTGGAATGTCAGGAGGTGTTGACTCTTCGGTGTCAGTTGCTTTGTTGTTGGAACAGGGGTATGAAGTGATTGGTGGGTTTATGAAAAATTGGAGTGATTGTGATTGGCGTGAAGATCGTCGAGATGCCATGCGGGTGGCAGCTAAGCTGGGGATCGAGTTTTATACTTTCGACTTTGAAAAGCAATATCGCGAGCGCGTTGTTGAATACATGTATCGCGAGTATCAGGCCGGTCGGACACCGAACCCGGATGTGATGTGTAACAAGTGCGTCAAGTTTGATCTGTTTTTGAAAGAAGCTGATCGGCTTGGATGTGATTATATTGCGACAGGGCATTATGCGCGCGTATCCTGTGAGGGATCGACAAGCGTCAGCTTGTCAATTGACAGGCTTACGCCTGTCGGTCCCACAAAATGTCACATTCTGGCAGGTAAGGATTCAAATAAAGACCAGAGCTATTTCTTATGGGCAATCGATCCGGCCGTGTTGCCACGCGTTCTGTTCCCGGTTGGTGAGATGATGAAACCAGAGGTTCGAGCCAAGGCCGAGGAGCTTGGTTTGTCTACTGCTAGAAAAAAAGACTCACAAGGAATCTGTTTTATTGGTGAAGTCGATCTGATGGAATTTTTAAAAGAGCGAATCAAACCAGATCCGGGTAGGATTGTTGATACGGAAGGCCGTGATCTTGGTGAACATCAAGGTCTGGCATATTACACGATTGGCCAGAGACACGGACTTGATGTCGGCGGAGGAACACCGTACTATGTGATCGAGAAACGGCCAGAAACTAAAGAGCTGGTTGTGTCTAGTAATTATCATCCAGAGTTGTTTCGAAAAGAGTTAGAGGTAAGCGATCTCAATTGGTTCGATGACAGACTAAAGTCTGTCGGTCCCTTCGAATGCAAAGCTCGAATCCGGTATCGTCAACCGCTTCAGGATTGTGAAATTGTTGGGAAAGACGCCCGTAAGGGTGTCAAAGTCAGCTTCACAGAGCCCCAACGCGCAGTCACCCCAGGCCAGTCGATCGTTTTCTATGATGATGATGTCATGCTCGGCGGTGGAATAATTAAATAATAAATCGGGCCTCGCACAGGTCCGATTATTCGTATTCGTCTGGGTCTAATGTTGGCCGGCTGGAAAGTTCATCTTCTGGAAAAGGTCCTCCTTGATTCATGATTGGGTCACGATCCAAGACAACAGTCGTGGGTATCGGTCTATACCCAAGCCTGGGTTGACGGTCGATTTCCTGCAGTCTTTTGACACAGCCGATAAAGTGACCGCTTTCAGCCTCACAAATTGAACACCTTGGCATCTGCTCTCCTTTTTTACTCCCAAACCATTTTATCAGATTAAACTTGAAAAATCTATGGATTAGCGTAGAATAGGGTTACTTATGAGTCAAGAACAAATTCGCAACTTTTGCATTATTGCCCATATCGACCACGGTAAGTCCACGCTGGCTGACCGGATGTTGGAATTGACCGGGACGGTTGAGAAACGGAAGATGAAGAAACAGTTACTGGACTCAATGGAGTTGGAACAGGAAAAGGGAATAACGATAAAGTTGGCACCGGCGCGGATGTTGTGGACGCGAAGTTCTTCTAACGGGGTTTATCCCCGGTCTGAAATTCAGACGCCAGATAAACTGGCTGAGAAGAATTTTGTATTAAACCTCATCGACACCCCAGGACATGTTGATTTTAACTACGAGGTCTCGCGATCGCTGGCTGCTGTTGAGGGTGCAATTCTTTTGGTCGATGCGACTCAGGGCGTGCAGGCTCAGACAATTGGAAACTTGTATCTGGCACTTGAACAAAATCTGACCATAATTCCAGTGTTGAATAAAATCGATTTACCAGCAGCTGATGTTTTAACTCGAACACAAGAATTGATCAGTTTGGTTGGTTGTGATCCTTCTGAAATCCTGACTGTCTCAGCCAAGACTGGTGAAGGGGTTGAGGCACTGCTTGATGCTGTGGTTGATCGAATTTCGGCTCCGACAGGATCTACTGATGCCCCAACCCGCGCTTTGGTTTTTGATTCTTTCTACGACGAGTTCAGGGGAGTGGTCGCTTACGTCCGAGTTGTTGATGGTTCATTCAAGACCGGCAAGAAATTGCGAATGATAGTATCTAAAGTTGAGAGCGAGATCTTGGATGTTGGACACATGGTGCCAAACTTTGTTTCTGATAAGGAGCTGGAAACCGGTCAGATCGGTTACGTTGTATCCGGACAAAAGGAGATCGAAGGGATTAGAGTTGGTGATACGATGACTCTGGGAAAGACGCCCGTAAGGGCGTCATCAGGTGACACCCTTACGGGTGTCGGTCCCTCCGAGACCGAACCTCTTCCCGGCTACAAAGAAGTCAAACCAATGGTCTTTGCTGGTTTCTTTCCTAAAGAAGGTTCGGAATATAATCGCATGCGTGAAGCCATGTCAAAATTAAAATTATCAGACGCAGCCTTGTCGTATGAACCGGAGCAATCTACAGCACTTGGTTTTGGTCTGCGTTGCGGATTTTTGGGAATGTTGCATTTGGAAATTATCAAAGAGCGTTTGATCCGCGAATTTGATCTGGAACTGGTGGTGACCGTACCGTCTGTGGCCTACAAGGTGACCAAGACCGGCGGGGAGGTGATCACCATTAAGAGTCCGAGCGAACTTCCTGATCGAACTTACTATACGATGATTGAAGAACCTTGGGTCAAGGCCGATGTTGTGACTCCGGCGGCGTATGTTGGTGCGGTGATGACTTTGTGTCAGGAACGCCATGCGATTTATCGAAATACGGAATATCTGGAAGGGAATCGAGTTATCCTACATTATGAAATACCGCTGGCTTCGGTGATTGTTGATTTTTATGATAAGTTGAAGAGCGTTACTGCCGGCTATGCTTCGTTGAACTATGAAATTATTGATTACCGTCCGGCAGATGTTGTCCGTATGGATATTTTGGTGGCCGAAGAGCCGGTTGAAGCTTTGGCCTCGTTGGTTTATCGTGATGAAGCTCACACTGTCGGAAAATTGATTGTTAATACTTTGAAAGATGAGATTCCGCGCAAAATGTTTGTGATTAAATTACAGGCTGCAGTCGGTGGCTCGATCGTTGCCGGTGATCGTATTTCTGCGATGCGAAAAGATGTAACTGCGAAGTTGTACGGCGGCGATGTCACCCGAAAACGCAAGTTGTTAGAAAAGCAGAAAAAAGGTAAAGCTAAGATGATGGCCATGGGGAAGGGAAAAGTCGATATTCCTACTGATGCGTATTTGAAGGTGCTGAAACGCTAGCCAGTTTAGGGTCAGGTCTTGACCTTTGACTTTAAGCGGTACGTATCCGCCGCGGCTCACTGTCGTGAGCTTTGGCGGACCAGCCAGCTTTCGTGTGGCAGGAAATTCTCCGGTCGGATGAAAAGTACATTTATCCACAGTTGGGGTCAGACCCCCCCCAACTGAACCAGTATTAATTGCAATTCTGGATATTTTAGCAAATGAAGAAATGACTGTAGATTATAATCAAACGGAAGTGCAAGGAGTTAAAGTAAAATGTACTTGTAAATCCGATAACTGTAGCGGTCACTTTAATCGATTGTAATATCTGGGGTCAGATCGTATTGTGTCATACATTAATTGTTCAGACATATAAGCTATGAAAAAACACAATCCAGATTACTTATCTCGCCGTCCAGTGTATGCGATAATATTGGCTTCGATTGATGCTAACGAACATTTGGTTTCAAAACAGATGCCAGAGGGATACTGGTTTAGTAATGGTACATTTCGGTTTCCTGCTGGTGTTTGGGAATCTTATTTTATCAACGGAAAAGAATACAATGCCGAGGGTAATCGGACACTTGAAGAGCAAAAAGAATTGATGGCAATTGATTTGGCTGAAGAAGAATTCAACCAGGAAGAAGTAGCGGAATTTATTGCCGAAATCGAAGTTAGAGAAGGTCAGCGAAAGTTGCTCACTCCGGAAGCCTCGAACAAATGGTTAAAGCATCATCCAGAGTTTGAACGCGATGCACTACGCTTGCTAGATAGAATAAAAAATGAAGTTCAGTCCGAGATGACCAGAGAACCTGGACGAGGGATGAGGAAAAAATGAAATGGGGTCTGACCCCAAGCAGATCCCAAGCATCAGAATTAAATAGTACTGGATTCAATAAATATTATGAGCAAATTAGTTTTAAAAGAAAATGCGACCTTGCAGGATTATCAGCAGTACATCGCTGACATGATCGTAGAGCGTGGATTTGATGATAATATTCTTCAGATTTTTTTGATGATGACAGAGGAAGTCGGAGAAATGGCTAAAGCGATTCGCAAGCAAGAAGGTATGGCCACTGATGATAATTCGCACAAACCAGAACTCGAACACGAGATCGCAGATGTATTCATTTATCTGCTCGACATCTGCAACCATTACGATATAGACTTAGAAAAAGCCTTTCGGGCAAAAGAGGAGATTAATAAACAAAGAGTTTGGAAATAATATGAAAAAACACATGCCTGGGTTTGTGCCCGTTCAATTTCGTCGAGTCGGAACAGTTCTTTTGGTTTCCGGTATAATTTGTTTATTGACTCGTTTGTTAGTCGATACCACAAATTCTTTGATTTATTTCGGAGTTGCCTTAACGCTCGTGGGATTATATTTAATTTTTGTCGTGCCAAATGAAAAATAAAAGCAGAAACATGAATTACAAACACACACAAATTGGGAAGTTGATGATCGTGGTCACTTTGATCATGTTTTTATATTTTGGATACATATTTCAGAAAGTCGGATATGAACCAATCGTATTTATCACTTCGATCCTGGTTATTCTGATATTGATTTCCTTTGCCAGCCTGACCGTGACTATTGATCAAGAATTTCTACGAATCAAGTTTGGTTATGGGATATTCAAAAAGTCTTTTCGGCTTGATCAAATTGCTTCAGTAAAAACCGCCAGGCATCATTGGTATTACGGCTGGGGAATTCGCTATTGTTTGAAACCGCCAATGTGGATCTACAATGTTTCCGGATTTGATGCGGTTGAAATTAAAATGAAAAACGGTAAAGTGTTTAGGATCGGAACTGACGAGCCTCAGGAACTGGAACAAGCAATTACACAATCTATTTAAAACATTTAAAAAAAGACCTTACCTGAGAGATCGGTAAGGTTTTTGATTACTTTCGTTTTTGACGAAAGTGTCTGCGTACAAAATTGTCTATTGCCAGATGTAAAGAGCTGTCAGAAGATTCAAGTTTGGTATGATCAGGACCATCTTTAAACGTCCAGACTTTCCAGGGCATGCTACGCACGTTTTGACAGTCTGCATAGATTGTAATCCGCTGACCATCAAGAGTGCCTGTGGCTATCAAGTGGCAGGCTGTCAACCGTATCGTCGC
>JBDRNK010000006.1:0-5250 GCA_043811105.1 Candidatus Uhrbacteria bacterium | reverse complement strand
ACTTAAATCAAGGCTTGGCTGAAAAGGAAATTCAATTATTCTTTACTGATCATCAACTTGAGCAAGAAATAATCGAACTGGGTTGGGCCGGTGAAATAAAGCGAATGGCCGGTGATTACTTAATGGCCGTGACTACAAACTTAGGTGGTGGAAAAACCGATATGATTGTTTCTGAAAACATAGACCTTCAAGTTAACATTAGTTCTGATGGTGAAATTATCAATACAGCCACGGTTACCAGAACTCACCATGGTTTAGAAAATGATTTATTTGAAGGAGACAATAATGTTGATTATATTCGGTTGTACGTACCAAGAGGCAGTCAGCTGATTTCTGCGCAGGGTTTTGAAATTCCACCAGCGGAATTATTTGAGAGGCCACAAACTTACTATCAAGAAGACAAGGATCTAGCCTTTGCTTCGGCCAGTAGTTATACTGATCCTGCAAGTGGCACCGTAGTCACTGAAGAGTTTGGTAAGACGTCTTTTGGCAATTGGATTCAAACTAAACCAGGGGAAACAGAGGTAGCTGTTTTCACCTATCGCTTGCCTTGGAAGCTTGAGGCTTTTTCAAATGAATATGATCTCCTGGATCAAATAAAAAATCGGTTTGGCTTCCATCCGATCGGAGAATACTCACTTAATCTTCAAAAACAATCCGGAGTAACTGACCGCCAAATCCAGGTTACCATTAACCTACCTGACAATATTGAACTAATTTGGAGCTCAAGTGCCAACATTGATGACCAGACTGTTCACTTGACAGCTGACGAGACAAAAGATGTGTTTCTTGGTATCCTGTTTGAAACTGATATTTGATAATACTTATGCCAAGAGTTCCTAAAATTGGAGAAAAAAAAACCGGTAACGTTCAAAAGGGTTCAAAAAAACCGCCTCTTAAAAAAAAGGATAAACAGTTGACTTCGGAATTGAAATCAATATATACAGAGGGTGGAAAAATGCCCAATTTAACTAAGCTGGAAAAAACAAAAAGTTCAGCCTTAACCCGTTTTTTGTTTCGTTTTACCATTATTGCTTTTATTCTGGCAGCTGTGGCTTGGGCTGGTTTTTTATATTTTCAGTCTTTTGGAACTGAAGCGGGTGAGTATCTTTCTGTTGAAATTGATGTTCCGACAACGGTCGCTTCCGGCCAAGAATTGATCATGGAAGTCAATTATGAAAACAATGGCAAAGTACCAATCGCTTCATTGGAAATACAACTAAATCTACCGGACACATTTCAAATCTCAGCCACAGTACCTGAGCCGACCAAGGGCAATGACACCTGGACAATTGGCAGTTTACGAGAAAAGGCCGGTGGAAATATTAAAATAACCGGAACGATCTTGGGTAGTGTTGATACAAGCTCTACAATTCAGGCTGTCATAACCTATCGACCATCAAATTTCAATGCTGATTTTCAAGATATCAAAACTAAAGAGTTTGCAATTGATAGTTCGGTTATTGAAACTGCTTTAGCCAGTCCGGCCAAAGCATTGCCAGGAGATTTGGTTGAGTATACTTTGGAAGTAACCAATCATGGAGAAAATACTTTATCCAATGTATATGTTGATATTTTTACAAGCGATGCATGGCTTTTTGAACAAACCGATCCGGCCTTGGAAGAAAATGAAATTCGTTGGCTGATTTCTGAACTTGAAACCGAAAAAACTGTCGAGTTAAAGCTTCAAGGAAGTTTTGCTGCCAACACTAGTGGCTTACAGGAAATTATTTTTCAATCATACTTTGAAAATGAACTTGGTAATAAACTAATTCAAACGGAAAACAGATCTCAAACCGATGTTCTGGGAAATGATCTGAGTGTTCAAACTATTATCAATGGATCAGGCAATGATCAAGTCGCTGATCCTGGCGAAACCTTGCGTATATCCATCAATTACGCCAACACCGGCCAAGATCCGATTGGTCAAGTTGGAATTGAATTAAATCTGGTTGGTGAGAATGAACTTGATCTGCCAATTGATTGGCAAAACGCTGATATTAACGGCGGACAATTGGATCCAACAACTAACACGATAAGCTGGAGTATGTCCAATTGGCCTGAGTTATCTACTCTGGAACCTGAAGATAAAGGGGTGATTGATTTAAGTCTGCCGATTCTTAAAGAGTTTGACCCAAGTGAACTTTCAGACACAATCAAAGTGACCACTGACAGTTCACTAACCACTGTTGCTGGTGTAAACAGTCCGCGTCAGGTTTCAAGTTCACCGTTGACCATCAAGGTTAACTCAGATCTTGAATTACTGACTTGGGCAACATATTTTGATGATCAAGGAGCACCGCTGGGCAGTGGTCCACTTCCGCCTAAAGTAGATCAGATGACTGCATATCGTCTTGTCTGGCAATTAAACAATTCGATCCATCAAATCAAAAATCTGGAAATCTCTACAACCCTACCTTTGGATGTGGCCTGGACCGGACGAATCAGCACTGATATCGGTCAACTCTCATATGATCCGGAGAGTCGGGTGGTTCATTGGTCAATTGATAGTTTACCAACATCAATCAATCAAGTTGAATCTACTTTTGAAGTTTCAATCACTCCAGACTCCACTGATATTGGAAATTTTGTTAAGTTAAGCAACCGAGCTTCTTTTTCGGGCACGGATGTGGAAACCGAAGAAAATCTGACCGGCTCGGTCGATGAGCTCTCAACCAACCTGACAAATGATAGCTATGCTGTTGGTAAAGGTGTGGTCATTGAATAATCCGAAAATAAAAAATCCCAGGCAACTTGTCCTGGGACCTAATCCTGTTTTAGTGGACAGGATTGAGACGAACCACCTGGGGTGGTCTTTTTGTACGAAAAACGTATTCACCAGCTACCCATTGAATAGCTTGATCGTAATCGGAAAAAGGACGAAGTAGTGCCAGATCAGGTATTTCAAGACCGACTCGATCTACCAGCAATTCAATATCTCTTTGGTCGCGATAGTAAAAAACCACTTTCCTTCCGCTTGGCGAAAGCCGGACTGTCCATTGTCGAATCTGAGCTGGTGTAACTGCGGTGATCTTTTTTACCTTGATCACCTGACCCAACTCTTGACCAACCCGGTCAAGATGAACCACGGCCAAAAACACTTTTGCCGGTTGACTCATTTCCCCTTTTCCTCAAGGCAAAGAACGGTTTAATGATCAGAATTATACAAAGAAAAAACCAGGTGGTCAAGACCGGGAACCATATCGTATTCGACGCAATATTTTATATATCCAATATTGTCCCGAATTTAAGGCTAAATCATAGGTCCCTGGATACTGTATTTCAAAACCAGCAAAGCCACGCTTGAATCTGGTAATTCCTTTCCATTCAAGGTTTGTGTCAGAAACGCCCCAAAAATCATAGTAGCGATGTCCTTGTTTGATCGCGTCCTGGATCTCGTGCCAGTGAATTGCGTATGGAGCCATGACTTCTCGATGTTGATTAGAAGAAGCACCGTGCAGGTATGTCCGAACCCCGGCAAAGTCAATCATAATTGTGACTGCGATTATTTGGTTCTTGTATCGAGCAATGACTAATCTGAATTTGACACCCTCACGGGTGTCGGCCCCACAGAAAAGCATCTTCTGATAGTATTCTCGATCATGCATTTGAAACTTATCTCGCTGAGCGGTTTGTTCAAACACTGGCCAAACCTGATCAAACTGATCTGAATCTAGCTCTTCGACTGTAACTCCCTTTTTCTCAGCCAATCGAATATTATAGCGTGTCTTCTGATGCATCTCAACCAATAACTGATCAGCCCCTTTGGACAGATCCAATAGCAAGGTTTGTTTTGGTTGGATTATAGCGCTAGAGACAATTCCCTTTCCAGTCATTTTTGTACTGCCTTCAACCGGTGGATCAAAACGAACAAACATTGCCCCTTGATCAGCAGCGTACTGTTTGGCAATCAGATTAACTAAATCGCCAACATACCACAGAGCAGAACTCAACGGACCGCGCGGACAATAAAGATATTTTTTACCAGCCGGAAGTTTGGTTTCAATCAAGTGTGCCACAGCTTCCATTTTGTCTTTCTGATACATCCCAATCCGCTTTCCACCCTGAAACTCTGCCCATTCCCAGGAATGCAAAAATGCCCCTGATCGGGGCGCGTGTTGTTGAACAAATTCGTTCCAAATTTGTTTGTCTGTGATTTCTAAGAGGTTCATAGTAGAAGGTAGAGAGTAGAAAGTAGAAAGGAACTGAATTTATCCCTTTCTACCTTCTACCTTCTACTCTCTACTTTCCGATCATTTTCAAAGCTGCTCGAATTCGTTCATCGGTTGTTTCAGCTTCTACCTGACTAATTATATCCTGAGCCTCACGTCGTTTGATTCCCAAACTAATCAAAGCTTCAACCGCATCCTGATCAAGCCCTGCTGAAGGAACATCTTCAGCCAATGCACCTTTAAGCTCTAAAATAATCTTTTGTGCTGTCTTTTTACCAACTCCCGGAATATCAGTCAAGAAATTAAGATCCCCGGCCATTATTCGCTCTTTAACCCGTTCTACATCATCGCCACTGACAATCTTTTGTCCAACCTTTGGACCAACTCCGGAAACGGCAATCAACTTCCAAAACAATTCAAGTGCGGCCATAGAAAAAAAACCAAATAACTCATGATCACTATCACGAATAACCTCGTGGGTAAAAATCGTTACCTTCCCAGACAAGCCCGCTACCTGAGCCGGGGTCATGATAACTCGATAACCAACATTTTCAACTTCAATAACAACAAAGTCAGTTGATCGATAAGTAATTGTTCCGGTTAAGGTTGTTATCATAGGAATGGTCAAATGGTTAACTTTGGGCATTATTGTTATCTAACGGCAGGGATTGTTGTGCTTTGAACACCATTGTCAGTCCAACGATATCTGATATTTTGATAACAATAGTATCGTCAGACAACAATCCACGCGTTACATTAACAATTTATATTCTTAGACAACAATCCACGCGCTTCAATAATTCGCCTGACTACTTCCGGCCGAAGCTCTGCATTCAAATCCGGCATTAATTCCGACCGTTCAATCGCTCCTTGAATTTGTAACAGCAACTTTCCAAAATCCGGCCCAGGAACCATACCTAATAAATCTTGTAATGAATCACCATCCAAACCAACCTGACGATATATCTCTCGTCGCTTTTCCAACTCTCGCTTAGCCCGACGCTCTTCAGCAGCCTCTCGTCGCCAAGGTGCGTAATCATGTTCAGCCTGCAAAAAATTAGTTAATATTTCACAACTG
>JBDRNK010000005.1:0-5476 GCA_043811105.1 Candidatus Uhrbacteria bacterium | reverse complement strand
GTGGTCGAAGAGGTAGAAGCAGAAGAAACTTTAGAGGTGGTAGACGAAACCATCGTCACCCCCGAAACCTCCGAAACCATACTATACGACCTTCGTCTCTCAGAAATCTATGCCAATACTGAAGGTGCTGATGCTGATGAGGAGTTCATTGAAATCACAAATATCGGATCAGAATCAATCGACATTCTTGGTTGGTCACTAACCGATGCTTCTGAAAAAACATTTACAGTAAAAGATTCTCAAATCATCGAACCTGGTGCCTTCGTTGCCTGGTATCGAGAAACAACTAATCTTGCTCTTAATAACAGTGGTACTGAATCAGTTGTCTTAAGCGCACCTGATGGAACCACTGTTGACCAAATGACTTATGATTCAACATCCAAAGGACAATCATTTATTCTCGTTGACAGCGCGTGGCTTGGGACGAACGAAGTTACGCCAAATGAACCGAATCGGCTTTCGCAAACTGAGGTTCAGTCAACAACAACTGCCGTTGTAGCCGAAACAGCGGTTGCATCCAATACAACACCGGTTACAAAAAACACAACATCCGTTGTTATGGCCTCAGGATCAAGTTCATCAACCTCAAATTATTCAGTGTCGACCTCAGTTGTTGAAACTAGCCTGTCATCTGTCCGAACATTGAGCAGTGGCACAAAAGTCCGAGTTACCGGCACTGTTTCGGCCGAGCCAGGCTTGTTCGGAAAGCAGATTATGTACCTGGCTGGTTCCGGAATCCAGGTTTATTTGTACGCAGCCAATTGGCCTGATGTCAGTGTTGGCGACGTTGTTCAGGTGACCGGCGAAATGAGTTCCAGTCGTAGTGAAAGTCGAATCAAGTTAGCTTCAGCTAATGATCTGGTCGTCTTATCAAGTGGTGAAGAACCTATTCCTCATGAAATTGAACTTGAAGAAATTGATGATGACACTGAGGGCTGGTTGGTTATGATCTCCGGAATGATATCCTCAATTGAAAGCGACCGCTTTGAACTTGAAGACAATGGCACGACTACAACCGTGATTATTAAAGATGAAACCAATATCGATCTTAATAGTCTGGAACTTGGATCTCGAGTTCAGGTAACCGGAATTGTTAGTCGTTACTATGATAGTTTCCGAGTTCTTCCTCGTTCGGCAAATGATATTGAATTACTTGAAAGTGCTGTTCTGGGAACAGCCGGAACAAGTTCTAAAGATCAGGCCGCAGCCGGTCGATCAGGCTATGCCCTGACCATCGTTGTTCTAGCCTGTGTTGCTCTTGGATTTTTAGCCTTTCGATATTATCGAGGTCAACAATCACAGCTACCAAAATTCAAAACACGAACCGTAGAAAGCGGTTCAGCCCTTACTTAATCAACATCTAAACAAACAATATTATGGATAATGAAAATGATAAAGAAAACCCAAAGTGGTATGTCAACATGGTCGCTCGTTTCAATGAACTGGCTCAAAACCTTGGGGTTGAAGACCCAATCGCCGATGAGATACGACAATTTATGTTTACTATTGCCAAAGAACAATTCAAGATCGGGAATAAAAGTGGTATTCGTTTTGCCATGAGTGACGAGGGTAAAAGATACTTCGCTGCCAAGGCATGAATCAATGCTTGCGGGGTGGGCTAGCCTCACCCCGCTTTGGCCTGTATGGTATAATGAAAAACACAAAAATATGGAGAAAAAAATATTGCAAACAATTCAAGGTTTATCGAACAAAATGGATCAGATAAACAATGATCTATCAATAAAGATTGAGACAAGCATTGGCAATCTATCCAAACAGGTAGATACTAAGATTGGTGATTTGTCCAAGCAGGTAGATGCTAAGATTGGTGATTTGTCCACTAAAATGGACAAACGATTTCAGGTGATGGAAACAACAATGGATAATCGATTCAATTCAATGGAAACGATTATGAACGAACGGTTCGAAACAACAGAAGCGATCATGAACGAACGGTTCGAAACAACAGAAGCGATCATGAAGATTGGTTTTGATGATATTTATGTAAGACTTGATAAACATGAAGATAGTATTAATGAACTGAAAGATGAAGTTGCTTCAGTTGGAGATTCAACAGCAAGAATTGAAACAAAGCTTGACCAAGAAATGGCTGCTGTGTTCAGTCGCTTTAAAAGATTGGAACAACCTAGTGGAGTTTAAATAAAGGCCGTTGGCAATTTACAACCAACGGCTTTTTGAATCTTGTCAGATATAATAAGTTGTGCTAAACTCACTGTCGAAATATATGCGGGAATAAGAGCGTCTCCTTGCCAAGGGGGCGTTCTTTAATTTTCCACCATTTCTTCAAGCCACCAACCAAACTCTCCTGGATACTCAGGGGCGTATTTTTGAAACCACTTATCGTTTTCAATAGCATCGACAAAACCAGGATGCTCGGCAGGAAACATTTCTTCGGCCCAGCCCGGTTGATATCCCATAAGTAGAGCGAGAATTTCGTAGCGGGCGCCGATATTATCGTTAGGATTACTTTTAAATAGTTTACGAAAAAGCTCTAAGGCATATTCATCCCGACCCTCTTCCCACAGTTCATGGGCCCAGCGGTCAATAGCTCGAACAATATGACGATTTTCAAGCCAACCCCAAGGAACCGATTTAGGCCAACGTCCTTTTGAGTCAACAATTATCTTCATGGCTCGAGCAAAGGCTTGACGCAATAACTCACGCGCCTCTATATCTTTACCTTGCTCGTAAAGCAAATCAGCCAGAACAAGATAGGGATCAAGGAACTCTGGGTCTTTGGAAATCAAATTCCTTAAATCACCTTCACTCATTGTTTCGCTTTCCAAAAGATCATAGTATTCATTCATGATCTTTGAACCCTTATTGATATATTCATCAATTTGTTTTTTCCGGTGTGGGTTAGTGGTGTTTAGATTGTGTTCAATCATCAAACAATCCATTATCTCTAACCACATACCGATTGCCAGAGTTAGACAACGCCTCTTTTCTTTTACAGTCAGTGCATTGATCTTGCCCGCTATCGGACCGTTAACTAAGGCGGTTAAGACAATAACCGGACCAAAGATTGAGTTAGAAAGATCGGGAAATAAGTCTTCAACAGGATCGATTTTACTTAGGCTAACCTTTTTGTCCAAACACACATCTTTAAGACACACAAGCCATATTGTTTCTATAAGATCAAAGTAATTTTTGTCTTTGATGGAATCCAATAAAATACCTGCTAGTGGTTTGTGCACACTCTTGATGCTGGTGGCAAAATCCTGAATCCATTTTTCTGGTCCAATCCCTTTAATAAATTCAACCTGCTCCCAAGTCGAAGAGCCATCAAAGATTTTCCTGACTGTTTTATAAAACTGGTTGAACTTTTCAGTTGTAAGTACAGTTTCAAATTGTTGTATGATAGGATGGTCTTGCATATTTTTATTCGTTAGAAATTTTCCAAACCCCTTTTTCACGGAAAGCAGGAATAGTTTGTCGGCGAGCCGCGTTGAGCAGAGTGTTGATCGAGCGTTTTTGTCTTTTTGCATGTTCGCTTAACAGAACGATCTTGTCGCCACGCAGATAAGCCAGTCGTTTGTGAAACGATTCGAGCAGGGCTAAAAGTAATATATCTTCCATTGGTTTCGTCTCACTTTTTTGATCAAACATCTTGAACCCGTCATAATATTTTTGTTTGCCTTTGTTTCGAACGATAATCGGCGGAAAACCAAGATGGAACAATTGATAATTTATTATTGCTCGTCCGATACGACCATTACCGTCAACAAAAGGGTGAGTACTTTCAAATTCTAAATGGAAGCGGGTGATCTTGTCTAAAAAATAATCATCAGGCTTACTCTCGTAGTCAACAAGGCTTTTTTGAATCAATCCTTCAATCTTTTCTGGAGCAGCGGCGATATGTGTACCCACTCGTACATACTCGCCAGCCAATCGCCAACGCCCGGCAATGTCTTCGTTAATATTCATCAGTAACATTTTGTGTAACAACAAAATCACTTCTTGATCTATTTTTTTCTCTAACGCCCTCTTTCTTATATACTCACTAACCCGAGCCAAGTTCTTAGCCTCAAACACTTCTCGCAAAGATACTTCCCGAGCCAAATCTAATTCAAGCAAGATCCGCTCTGTTTCAGCAATGGTTAGGGTAGAGTTCTCGATGGCATTGGAGTTATAGACTCCTTCGGGCAATTCGGCCTCGAAAATAATATCAAGTAGCGATTCCTTACCTTGTTTAAGCTGCTCGTATTCCAGCTTAAGTTGGTTAATTTTTTGCTTATATTTATTGCTAATGCTCATAAATGTTAAACATGTTTTATCTCAAATACCATACCATATTAACGCTTTTACGTCAATTTATCGTTAATTTGTATTGAATCCGGCATAAATTAACGTTTTTTGCTTTTGAACGCTAAAGGTTAAAAGCTTTGGCCTACAACGCCTTCTGGGTCACAGGAAAGTCACCACGACCATGATTTACACTCAGGTTGACTAAGATGACCTGCGTGCTTCAGTTGAAAAGAATTCGCTTAATAATTTGTTTTGAATAATAATTACAAATACCCTTGAGAAAAACTCGAGGGGGTTATGGCAGGGGCTCGTGAACGAGATTAGAACTCTTGTTTTAAGTGGCACGAGGCCAGGTTTAGTGTGAAAACCCAACATTCATGAATGATATTGACACAATCGGCTTTTTGGAATAAATTGGATTCTTCTCAAAAAACACGAGAGGATGGAGGGAAACGTGACTACCCAAGATGCACATGACGAGGATCAGCAACAAATCATCAGACTGTGTCGTGAAGTGGTTCAGTACCTGGAGCTGCTTTTCAACGAATACGTGTTCGACATGGGTTATGATTCTCAGGGTATCCGCCGAGCCGATTCAGAACTCTGGGCAGCACCCAACGAAGATGTACGTCAATTCCATGGTGAGCGAGAACGAGAAATCCGAGTCTTGTGCAAGCAGGCTTTGCAGCTGCAGCCGAACAGCCTTTGGCCATTCTTGGCCCTGTATGCTTTGACCCTGGTAAACAAATTCCAGGGCAGAGCAATTCCGGACACCGAAGCTCACATCAAGCAAGAGATCCTTCGCATCGCTCCTGACAAAGCTGACCAGTACATGGCTCGTGTAGAATTCCATTTTGGCCGATTTAGGAGCTTCAAATCAGAACTGCAGCATCGATATAGGAAGCTACAAGCGTCTGACCATCTGAAACTTGTCATTCGATCAGTTATCACAGGAGGTTCATAAGGAGTTTTCCACCCGAGCTCCTCGAGGATTAAACGTCCCGCCCACCGATTCAGCACACCTCTCGGTCTGACGATCGGGGGCGGGTTCTTTTTTCAGAAAAAATGGTAATGTGTCAAATCCTTTTGTGCATTTTCTAAGTTTGTTCCATCGAATAGAACTTGCATGGGTTCAAATAGGTCATCGAGTACTAGTACTGGAAATCTAGCTAGGCGATAACCTTGATGGAGGCCTAGGTCATCCATG
>JBDRNK010000004.1:0-3708 GCA_043811105.1 Candidatus Uhrbacteria bacterium | reverse complement strand
AATTCACGAACCGCACCAATAACCGGACGAGCATTGATCAATCGTCCCGGGGACAAACTATCAATGTCCTGTGTTGACATCCGATCTTTGATAATACGTTCCATTCGAGCCAGTCCAACTCTAAATCGTCCCTGAATCAGCTCACCAACCGCTCGCACTCGACGATTTCCCAAATGATCAACATCATCTGGTTCGCCTTGTTCAATGTTCAAACGAATAATTTCTTTAACAATCAGAACCAAATCTTCTTTAGTTAAGATTCGATTATCTTCCGGGGCAACTGCTTCAGGAGAAGCATCAAGACCAAAACGCATATTAAACTTATAGCGCCCAACCTTTCCTAGATCATACCGTTCAAAACGAAAGAACATTGCATGAATCAATTGCTTTGCGTTTTCAGCCGTTGCCAAATCACCCGGACGAATGCGTTTATAAATTTCCCTTAACCCTTCATCCTCGTTGCTGGCAGCATCTTTATTCAAAGTAGCTTCTATATAACGATTAGTCGGATGAATATCAACATCTTTAAACAATTCAAGAATTTCCTCTTCGCTTCCATAACCGAAAGCTCGCATCAATGAAGTTACCGCAACTTTTCTTTTCCGATCAATCTTAACCCAGATAACACTCTTAGGATCGGTTTCAAATTCCAGCCAAGCACCACGAGTTGGGATTATCTTTGCTCCATAGTACCGTCGGCCACGATAAACATCGGCGGTAAAAAAAGCTCCGGCTGAACGAACCAGCTGAGAAACGATTACTCGCTCAATACCATTAATAATAAAGGTGCCTCGAGGAGTCATGATTGGCAGATCTCCCAAATAGATTTCCTGTTCTTTTACATCCTTGGTTCGCATGTTTCGAAGCACAGCCTTAACTCGAAGCGGGGCTTCAAAAGTAACATTCTTTTCCTGTGATGTTTTTTCATCAAACTTAGGCTCATCAAGATAGTAGTCTTCAAAAGAGAGCTCAAGATCGCGGCCAATAAAATCCTTGACTGGTGAAATCTCACCAAACAATTCTTTCATGCCCGTTCTGAAAAACCAATCATAGGAAGAACGCTGTACCTCGATCAGCTCCGGCAGTTCTAAGGCATCTTCTACTGCCCCGAAAGTACGACGTATGTTGTCCTTAGGAGGGGTTTTTTTGAATATCATAGTTAATTAAGTGAATACAAAAATCTATCTCTTTGCATTACAAAAAGATAGTTAAACGTTGAAAATTGTTCATCGATCGCCCTGGTTTCGACAAGTCAAGAACCACAGCGTTCGGTATTTGGCAGACTACCACCCCTAATTTTAGTTAATTTTTAGGTGGTTTCTATGTTTTCCATAGAAGCTCTGCCCGGTTGACCATTCCGCCGGATACGGGGCAAAAACAAGAGGAGGATACCAAATGTAGAGAAAGATGTCAAGTTTGGCTAAGTGTGGATAAAAAATGTTATTTTAAATAAATCTTGTTTTTTATTGTCTGTTCCAGCGAATAAGCTCGCGCATGGCTACATAGACCTAAATATGAACTAACATTAGACTCGTTTACTCGCTTTAACATCCTGTTCTTGGTCTTTGTCCGCAAGACAATCCCAAAAGGCAAAACAACGTAACCCAAAAAATCAATTCCTTGGCTATATTTCCGAAAACAAACCTTTCGCTCGTGCAATCGCAACTGCAATTTGTCCTGAAGAAAAACGTTTAATTGTGATAAATAATCTTCAAGAACAAGTCGATCTTGATTCAACAACACAAAATCATCACAGTAACGAAGATAGTATTGACAACGTAATTCATGTTTAACAAACTGATCTAATTCATTCAGATATACATTTGCAAAAAGCTGGCTAGTTAAATTCCCCAATGGTATTCCTTTTCCCGATTTGACAGAAAAACTATTAATCACCAAAAGCAATAATTCAAGAACTGTCTTATCGCTGATCTTCTTGCCGAGTAGAGAAAACAACAATCTATGATCAACGGAAGCAAAAAACTTTTTGATATCACACTTTAATACCCAAATATTTTCTTTATTGTTTCTACTCAGTCGATCCAAACAATCGGCCAAGCGCCTAACCGCAGCATGAGTCCCTTTCCCTACACGACAAGAATAGCTGTCATAAATAAATTGTCGTTCAAAAAAGGGTTCTATAACATTTGTAATCGCTTGATGCACTATACGATCCTTAACTGTGGACTTGTGGATCTGACGACGTTTAGGATCGTGTATAATAAAAGCATGATAAGGATCATGCTGATAAGTGCCGCTTCGCAATTGATCTTGAAGATCAAATAGATTGTCTTCGAGGCGACGAGCAAAAGCCTGCACATCAGATTTAGAATGTTTCCCTTTTACAAAACGATCCCAAGCCAAAAAAATATTTTGTGTTGATATTAACTCATTAAATAATTCACTCCTATGTCTAATATCACAATTAGTAACCCCCCCCCCCCGAAGAGCGCTCGAGCTAACCACACCTTGTCTGATGTTCCGATTATTCATAACTTAACTGCGTTATATTCATTTTGGTCTGATGTACAAATTATCTTCCCTAAATCAAAACGTTACTCATTGGGAATACGTTGCGATGAAACATTGCTCGATATTATTCAATCGGTCTGCCGCGCTGCCCATAGCGCTCCGGAACAAAAGTTGCCTAGTCTGGAAACTGCAAGCACAAAAATAGATTTAATAAAAATTCTGTTTCGTGTTGCCAAAGACACAAAATGCTTAGCTAACAACGATTATCTTACTTTACAATCCCAGCTTAATGAAATTGGAAAAATGGTCGGAGGTTGGATAAAATCACTTAAATAAGCAGAAAAGCCGCCTGTTGTGGGCGGCTTTTAGATCATGAAACTTCCTGGAGATGAGCAAGCCGATGTTGCTCCAGCTGTTACCAGGGTGATTGGCGTTAACGTTCCAGCCGTTACGATCGAAGTTACCGACGTTGACGCGGTTGCTATCGCCATCCACTTTTACTTCCTGATCCGTCCGGTAGCCGGCATAAGGTTACCCAAACACAGGAAGTCCCTCAGGACTAGCATATCTTGGCGGCATTGATCTCACAAATCCGCTCAAGGATCAAGAAACGAAGTGTCATGTTCTACATCAGCCTTGGATCGCACTCTCAAAGAATTCGTGAACGCTTTGATTCTGGCAGATTACCAAGACCGTGAACAGGTGACAACAAACCTTGATCTGTTGTACATGAACCTGTTCGTTATTATTGTAACAAAAAAGGCTCTTGATTCCCAGATGAAACCAAGAGCCAAGAGCCAAAGACCAAGAGCTGGGCAAGGGCTAAGCGTCCAAGACCTAAGGCCTGTGACACTTCCTGGAGATGAGCAAGCCGATGCGGCTCCAGCCGTCACCAGGGGGATCGGCGTCAACGCTCCAGCCGCCACGATCGAAGCACCCGACGCTGACGCGGTTGCCATCGCCAACCACTTCCTGACACCAGGCGTAGCTGTTCTCCAGGATACGCTTACCGTCCTGCAAGCGGTAGATCAGGAACCCGGCCTGGGTTACTTCAAGCGCCTGCGAGCGGACGTGGGTGTTTGGGATCAACTTCTCGGCCTAAGGTACAAAAATGGGGGCCTGGATTTCACAGAATTTCATCAAGTTTGTCCACTTTGGGTGCAGTGGTAGAAGCAAGGAAAATAGTGTTTAAAACCTTCTCCTTTTTAGGACGAGAAAGCCCACCATGAACTCCAA
>JBDRNK010000003.1:0-5756 GCA_043811105.1 Candidatus Uhrbacteria bacterium | reverse complement strand
AAAATTTCAATTGATTTGCCCCAAGGATCACGTCGTTTATCAACAACAATCACCCGGTAATGAGGTTGTCTTTTTTTCCCGATACGAGATAGTCTGATTGATAGCATATTTAATCTTGATTATTACTGGGCGCAGTATATACAAAAGTCTTATTTAAGTCAAGCTGACGGGTTATGGTGTGCCTTCCAGACTAACACTGAGCAAATGACTTACTCCATCATCACCCATAGTTACTCCGTAAAGCACGTCAGATTTTTCCATACTGGCTCGGTTGTGAGTGATAATAATAAACTGTGTGTGTTTAGCCAGCTCATCAACAATAGCAGCGTAGCGTAAGGTGTTGGCTTCATCAAGGGCAGCGTCAACTTCATCGAGAACTACAAATGGGGAAGGGTTGGTTGCCATGATTGCCGCCACCAGAGCAATTGAAGTTAGTGATCGTTCACCACCGGATAGTAAATTTAAAGCTTTCATTTTTTTGCCAGGCGGCGTGGCTTGAATATCAATTCCAACGATTGTGTCACGGCGACCCTGCAGTCGTTCGGTAACGCCTTCACGCTGGTCAGCCTCAGGGTTTTCTTCTTCTTGATCTTCAACTACCTGATCACGAGTCATTTTTACTAATGAGCAAGAACCACCACCAAACAGCAGTTTAAAATATCGTTGAAATTCACGATTGATTTTTTTGAAAGCCTCTTCAGATTGGGCATGAATTTTTTTGTCCAACTCATCAATAATTTTTTCAGTTGATTTGACCGCACCTCTTAGATCCTTAATCTGAGTATCCAAAAACTCATGTCGTTCAGAAATTTCATCATGTTCTTTTAAGGTTTCCGGATCAATTCCACCAATCATTTCCAATTTATATTTTAATTTTTGAATTTGAGGATAGGCTTGATCGGTATTTATTTTATTGCCTTGGCTTTTAATTTTCTTTTCCAGCTCGCCTGCTTCCTCATCTATTTCTCGATTCAAATTATGCTCTCGCTCTTCAAGACGAGCCAATTCAATCTGAACCTGATTACGTTGATTGCTCAGTTGGTGTAATTGATTTTGTTTTTCACGAAGATCGCGGCCGATTTCAAACAACTCAGTCTTTTGCTCTTTCTCTGTCTTGGCATGAGTTTCCATTTGTTTCTCAAGCCGTCTAAGTTCATCTTCTAGTTCAGCTCGTTTTTTCTGAGCATCCTTTAGATCAAGAACCAGACCTTGATCAGGTTTGATGGTTTCCGGGGCCGGTTTTCGCAAGCGAGTCAAAAGTTTACTTGAGCGAGTGTTCAATGAGGTTGCCAGGGTAGCCAGGTTTTCCGGGGTTGCCGAGGTGATTTGTTCAATCAGCTTTTCTTGTTCCTTGGTAATTGTTTCCAGCTCTTGGATAATTTCTGATAAAGGTAACGGAGTCCATTTGGCCTCAGCTCGGACTTTTTTCAACTCAATTTCTTTTTGAATCTCATATTCTTTGTCTCGTAATTCGGATCGTTTACTTTGAAGAAGGCGATAACGGTTTTGTAAAGCCAACTGATCTTGATCAGCCATTTCCTTGGTTTGTTCAGTCGATTCAATCTCAGCGGCCTTTCGTTCTTGCGAACGTGTTTTAGCCTCCAGGGTACGGCATTCAATATCCAGTTTATCAAAATTTACTCGAACAACTTTTAATTGATCTTGAAGATTCAACCACAAAGTACGGTAGTAATTAGTTTGTAATTCGCGTAGCTCAATTTCCACTTCCTCGCGCTTTGCCAGTCGTGAGACCTGGCGTTTGAGTGAACGCAATCGCGGGCCGATTTCATTAAGAATCAATTCAACCTCTTCTAAGTTCTCATAAGTTCGACGCAATTTAAGCATTGATTCATGTCGTTTGAGCTGGAACTGTTTTACTCCGGTAGCATCATCAAAAAAACCTTTTCGTTCCTCAGGACTAGAAACTAAAATATGATCAACCATTCCTTGGCCGATCACTGCATATGATTTTTGTCCAACACCTGCCTGAGCCAATAAAAGATGAATATCAGCCAAGCGAGCAACTTTACCATTAAGACGATATTCAGAGCCGCCACTGCGATCCATATATCGCTTTATTTCAACTTGCGGAAATTCAATTGGCATGGCCCCATCCTCATTGTTAAAGGTCATGATTACCTGGGCAAAACCAGAACGAGATCGTCCGGACGAGCCAGAAAAAATAATATCCTCGGATTTTTTACCGCGGAGCAGTTTTAAACTCTGTTCCCCCAAAGCCCAACGAATAGCGTCAGACAAATTAGATTTTCCGCTTCCATTTGGTCCAACGATTGAGGTGATGGTGTGTCGATCTTTTTTTGGTTCAGGAAATTTAAGAACCGTTTTCTGTGCGAAAGTTTTAAATCCCTGAACTTCCAGTTTTTCTAAATACATAACGGCTATTATTATACCTGAAATATGCAGAATGTTGAAGTGTAAATCTTGACGCTTTTTGATAACCAATATAAGATAGCTGGCTATGCCCAGCAGTAAAACTTCAAACTAAAGATAGCTGGGCGTGACACAGAATATCTGCTAAGAAAGAACAGCCACTGTTGGTTTTTAGCAACGGTATAAACAATATATAATAAATATAATTTGAAGTTTTACTGCTGGGTATGGAAGCAATTAAACACCGACAAATTAATCAAGCACTAATCAGGGCCAACCATGTTTTGATTTTGCCTGATGAGCGGATTGATGGAGATAGTCTTGGAGCTACCTTGTCTCTGTATCGATACTTGGATCGAATTAACAAAAAGGTAACTATCGTTTGTTCTGATCAAACACCAGAAATATATCGGTTTTTAGATCACATTGACCTTTGCTTGTTTGATCAGGGTTTGTTGAATGATAAGACGATAGATCTTGTAATCTGTGTAGACAGTTCAGATATTAAGTACGTTAAAAATATAACTGATCAGATCCCTGGCCGTGCTTCAGTAATAAATATTGATCATCATGATTCAAATCCCGGGTATGGTGATTTAGTACAGGTGATCTCTGATCAAGCGGCGACCACTGAAATCATCTATAATTTTTTTCAAGAAAATAATATTTATATTGATCCGGAAATGGCTACTGCACTTTTAACTGGGATTTACTACGACACTACGGTATTTTCAAACAAGTCAACACGAGAGCGATCTTTAGCTATTGCTTCTGATCTGTTCATGCTCGGGGCTCGGGTCCAGCAGATCGTTCAGAACTTGCAGTTAAATCGGTCTTTGGCAGTTTTAAAGATCTGGGGTCTTGCTTTAGAGCGTTTACGTAAGCATCCGATTTTTGACGTCGTGGTCACCTGCATCACTTTAAAAGACCTTGAAGAGACCAAGGCTTCAAGTGAAAGCTTGAACGGCTTAACTAATTTTTTACATGGCATTATTGATACTGATTCTTTGGTTGTCTTACGCGAGGTTTCAGAAGGGGTTAATGGAAGTATGCGGACAATGAATGGGGACGTGGCTACACTGGCTCAATATTTTGGCGGTGGTGGACACACAAAAGCCTCAGGATTTACTATTCCCGACGCTCGGATTATTGAAAAAAATGGACAGTGGTTGGTTGTCTAAATTTTCTGTTCAGCCCTACATCCTGCCAGGCCAGCCACGGGGACTCAGGGTTTTATATACAAGCCAAGATATTGAATAATTACGTATAATGTGATAAATTTGCACTATTATGACAAACAAAACACCAAACTACGATATTAATTCGCAGATTCTCGTTCCAACAGTGATCGAGAAAACTCATTTAGGCGAGCGGGCTTATGATATATATTCACGCTTACTAAAGGATCGAATAATTTTTTTGGGAACTCCAATCGATGACATGGTGGCTAACACCATTATCGCCCAACTGCTATTTTTGGAAAGCCAGGACAGCAAAAAAGACATTAAGCTTTATATTAATTCTCCAGGCGGTTCGGTTTCAGCAGGCTTGGCTATCTATGACGCTATACAATATGTAAAGCCTGATGTTTCAACTATTTGTATTGGGCTGGCTGCTTCAATGGGGGCTGTGCTTTTAGCTGGTGGAGCTAAAGATAAGCGCTTGGCTTTGCCAAATTCAGAGATAATGATTCATCAAGTTCTTGGTGGGGTAGAGGGGCAGGCTACAGATATAAAAATTCATGCTGAACGAATCTTGAAAATAAAAGACCGTTTAAATGTTATATTGGCCAAGCATACTGGCCAGTCTATTAAGACGGTTGAAAAAGATACTGACCGAGATTATTTTATGGATCCTGCTGAAGCGGTAAAATATGGATTAATTGATAAGGTGATTTAAGCTTAAATAGTCCAGTCAGAATATTCTGACAAAACTGACAACTAAAATAAGTTAAAAAACCGCGTTTCCCTTGATTTTGTTAACAAGGGTAAACACGGTTTTTTGGCTAAGTCTTGACAAAAAAACAAATACTTGTTACAATACTTTGTCAATCATTTGATATCCCTTTGTAGCCGGTAACCTGCAGGCACGACAAGCATGGGGTTTCAATTGTGGATACATCAGGTCCTTGTGACTCGATCTATCCATTTATTGAAACTTCTTGCCTGCAGTTTACTTGCTATGAAGGGTTTTTTTATTCCGCAATCTCTTCAGTGGCTTCTTCAATATCACCTAATAACTCTTCATTTTCTTCTTCACTTTCAACCTCAGCATCAGGGTCAATACCGACTAAACACATTGTTGGCAAGGGTCGATAATGCGATTCGTAATAAGTTTGTTCAATCGTACCATCGGCCTGTTCGATATAGTAAGTGAAATTAGCATTGGCTCCAATGTGAGCACTTTGACAGTCTTCTTCGCCAGGATCAAGATCTTCCGTGTCAACATATTGAGCTTCACCATAAGGAATCCAGCTGGTGACCACTGGTGCTGAGTAGTACCCACGGCGTCCATCGCTTGTACCCCAAAAGGTAAAGGTTAAAATATTGGTTTCAGTGTCAACATTGGTAGTAAATAAAATATAGTTGCCGGTGTTGTTAACAAAACGAAAATCAGGTGCCGGATCATAAATGGTAGCATCGGTTCCGGGATTACCGTTGTTTGGATCATTGTAATAAGAAACCACCAAAGAATGATTTGACCGCTGAGTGACCGGCAGGCCGGAATTCATAACAGTTCGGAAAGTGGTTGTCCCGATTTGACACAGACCACCACCAACCTCCGGGACGATTTCCGTACCGCGAATGACCAGTTCCGGTAAATATCCATCTTCAATTGTAAAAGGTTTTAATGTTGCCAGGAGAGAGAACTCTTCGTCTGGTGCAATTAAAATACCGTTCAATTTTGAGGCTCCGTGTTTAATGTTCATGATTCGATTATAAGGACTACCTCGAAAGTTTGAGGTTCCTTGACCTAACATTTCAGAAATACCAAGATCATTAACCTGTTCAGTGCTAATTCTTGGTTCAACCACACTTACAATAATCTCAGTTTCTTTTTGATCAGCCAGCCACATTGCTGTAATGGCTTCCAAAGTTTCAATTTGTTCAAATTCAACTCCGTTATGACTGGCCTTGAATTCAGTTACCCGGCCGTTGCTCATCGCAAAATGAGCATCTTGGACCTCAATCTCAACTTCTTGAGCGATTGCTTCTAAGTGAACCTGCATGTCCAGCTGATTCAGACCTAAACGAATTTCATTTTCAACCATCACTGGCTCTAAAGCATTGGCAATGGTCAAAGCAGTTAATTCCCAGGTTTGATCATCCTGATAAGTTAATTGATAAGGGGCGTTATCAAGTATT
>JBDRNK010000002.1:0-11868 GCA_043811105.1 Candidatus Uhrbacteria bacterium | reverse complement strand
TTTTGGCTGTTGACCCGAATGATACTGACCGAATTTATTACGCCACAGCTTCAACTTTTTATTCAACAATCGACGCTGGTGTAAATTGGCAAACCCGAAAGTTGCCAACCCTACGAACACCAACCAGCCTGGCCATTGATTTTGAAGACGGTAATGTGATATATCTTGGAGGCGCCAAATTTGAATAACCATAAGCATTAACATTGAAACAAGTATATGTTTGAAGTGATTGAGGAAGCAAAACCACGCTTTATTAAAGCAGTTGAGTTTTTACAAAGTGAACTGTCAACAATTCGAACCGGTCGAGCTACACCAGCGTTGGTTGAGAACATCATGGTCGAGGCTTATGGTGCGGAAACTCCGGTTAAAGGCTTGGCAACGATAAATGTTCCGGATGCCAAGACATTAGTTGTTGACCCATGGGACAAAAGTGTATTGAAAAATATTGAAACCGCAATTCGTAAAGCTGATATTGGAATAAATCCTGTGGTTGATAGCAATATATTACGTTTAGTCATGCCGGAAATGACTGAGGAAAATCGCAAAGAAATGGTAAAGAAGATGAAAGAGAGGCTTGAGGAGGCGAAGGTTAAGATTCGAGCCGTGCGTGAAGAAGCCCGCAGTCGTATCGGACAGATGGAAAAAGACAAGGAAATAAGTGAAGATGAGAAGTATAAGTATCAGGAAGATTTGGACAAGGCAACGAAGGAACATTCAGAAAAGATTGATCAAATTGGAAAAGCTAAAGAAGAAGAAATAATGACGATATAATATGGCAGTAAAAGACATGGAGACAATCGTATCGCTAGCCAAGAGCCGTGGATTCATTTATCCTGGTTCTGAAATTTATGGTGGTTTGGCAAATTCTTGGGATTACGGTCCACTTGGTGTGGAGTTGAAGAACAATATTAAACAGGCTTGGTGGGAAATGTTTGTCCACCAGCGTTTTGATATGGTCGGAATTGATGCCGCTTTGATCATGAATCCAAAAACCTATGAGGCCTCAGGACACTTGGAACATTTCACTGATCCATTGGTTGAGTGTAAAGAGTGCCATGCTCGTCATCGGGCAGATCATTTGATTGATCCGAACAAATGTCCGGCTTGTGGAAACAGTGGAACCATGACTGATCCAGCAATGTTCAACATGATGTTAAAGACTTTTCTTGGTCCAAAAGAGGAAGGGGCGGCGACTGTTTATCTGCGACCAGAAACTGCTCAAGCAATTTTTGTTGATTTTCCTTCCATCTTGCAAACTTCGCGTAAACGAATTCCTTTTGGAGTAGCACAGATAGGAAAAGCTTTTCGTAACGAAATCACACCGGGGAATTTTATTTTTCGCACACGTGAGTTTGAACAAATGGAAATTGAGTATTTTGTTCATGAGAATGATTGGGAAAAACATTTTGAGAATTGGTTATCGGAAATGAAGCGCTGGGTGGCCTTTCTTGGTTTACCAGATGAGGAAGTGGTTTATCACGAGATCGAAGCCGATGATTTGGCTCATTATTCCAAGCGTACAGTTGATATTGAATATAAGTTTCCTTTTGGTCAGGACGAGTTGTATGGTCTGGCCTATCGAACCAATTATGATTTGAGTCAGCATCAAAAAGTTTCTGGAAAAGATATGCAATACACAGATCCAGACAGTGGTGAAAAGTATTTGCCACACGTGATTGAGCCATCGCTTGGTGTTGATCGAACCGTGTTAGCTGTTTTGTGTTCTGCTTATCAAGAAGAAGAGGTTGGTGAAGAAAAGCGAGTGGTTATGAAGTTACCAAAAGAGCTAGCTCCATTCAAGATCGCGGTTCTACCTTTATCAAAGAAGCCAGAGTTAATGGAAGTGGCCAAGCCGGTTTGGGAGACCTTGTCTAAGAACTGGAACGTTGATTATGATCTTACTCAATCAATCGGCCGACGTTATCGACGACAGGATGAGATCGGAACACCATATTGTGTAACAGTTGACTTTGATTCGCTGGAAGATAAACAAGTAACTGTCCGCGATCGGGACACTATGAAACAGGATCGAATCGCGATTGATGAATTGGAAAGTTATTTTCAAAATAAACTTTAATAATCGTGCCAGCCACAGAGACTCCCCGAACCAGACGCTTCGCGTCGGTACGGGGCAGGCAGGGTTTTTGTTGTGGACAGCGTTCGGCCTGGTTGTGGAACAAGAAAAAATGGTTATGGCCTCACTCAGCGTCGGCCGTGACATGTGTCTTTGATGGAGTCCTGATGATTAGATTCTAAAGCACGGCCTCCGACTGTGCCACAACTAAAAACCTTTCGTTTTTTTAAAGTGGCTGGCAGTTCGGATCCTTTCTACTATCTACTTTCTACTATCTAATATGCATCAAAAATTTAAATTAAAAAACGGAATCAGGGTTCATTCAATCCCTGTACCAGGAACCGAAGCGGCCACGGTTTTGGTCTTGATTAAAGTTGGCTCGCGTTACGAGTTACCACAGATCAATGGTGCTTCGCATTTTATCGAACACTTGATGTTCAAAGGAACCAAGAAACGTCCAAGTACACTTGATATTAGCCGTGATTTGGATTCGGTTGGTGCCGAGTTTAATGCGTTTACCGGCAAGGATCGGACTGGATATTATGTCAAAGCCGCGGCTGAACATCTGGATCATTCAATTGATTTGCTTTATGACATGCTTTTCAATTCCAAATACGATCCTAAGGAAGTTAAACGTGAACGCGGAGTGATTATTGAAGAAATTAACATGTATCATGACAATCCTTTGATGTATGTTGAAGATCTTTTTGAACAGATCGTTTTTGAAGGAAGTTCTTTGGGTCGAGAAATTGCCGGAACCCGACAGACAATGACTGAGATGTCTCGTCAAGAAGTGATTGCCTTCCGCGATCAATATTATCAACCATCAGAAATTGTTATTGCTTTGGCCGGGAAGATTAATCAGACCGGATCAAAGCGATTATTGGAAAAGACGTTCGGTAAAGTATCTGCCAAGTCGAAAGATCGGCCGTTAAGCTTTGCGCCATTCGGTCAGTTGTCTAAACAAAAAACACCCCGAACAATAACTCATTACAAAAAAACAAAACAGGTTCAGATTGCTCTGGGTTTTCCATCACTTGGAAAATCTGATCAGCAAACTCCGGCAGCAAAGTTATTGTCTTCAATTCTCGGTGGAACAATGTCTTCACGATTGTTTATTTCCGTTCGGGAACGTCAAGGCTTGGCATATCTAATTCGAGCCAGTCAATCCGAATATGAAGACGTGGGCACCTTTGTGATTCAGGCCGGGTTGGATATTTCACGATTGGACCTGGCTTGGCGAACGATCATCAAAGAAATTCGTTCAGTTAAAAAGTATGGTGTAACTGCTGAAGAAATGCGTCGAGCAAAAGATAATTTACACGGAAAAGTAACCCTGGCGCTTGAAGATTCAATGCGACAAGCTGATTTTTATGCTGAGCAAGAACTTTTTATGGACAAGGTTCAAACTCCGAAAGAGCGCTTGGCTGAGTTTGACAAAGTTACACGAAAACAGGTACAAAACGTGGCCAATCAGATATTAGACGAAGATCGATTGTGTATTGCTGCCATCGGACCATATCGAAACAAACAAGAATTACTAAAACATTTTTAATATGAAAGCCATTGTTGCTAATTGGAAAATGAATTTATCGGTTCGAGAAAGCGTGGCCTTGACCCGGGGTATTTTGCGAGGGATACGTGGTCAAGCTATTTTGCCGGAGATTGTGCTTTGCCCATCTTTTGTTGCTCTTTCAGAAATGCGAAAAATATTGGCTCGTAGCCGAGTACGGTTAGGTGCTCAAGATGTTTTTTGGCAGGATAGTGGAGCTTTTACCGGAGAAGTATCGGTTCGACAATTAAAAGAATTAAATTGCTCGCACGTTATTTTAGGTCATTCGGAACGACGACGCGAATTCAATGAAACTGATCAGATGGTAAATAAAAAAGTGTTGGCCGTGTTGCAGGCTAAAATGATCCCGATTGTCTGTGTTGGTGAAAGTGCTCAGATTCGGAAAAAGGGTCAAGCAGCAGCGGTCAAGGCCGTTCAGGATCAGTTGGCAGCCGTGCTTGAAGAAGCACGTTTTTCAAAGACCCAACCATTCTTTATTGCCTATGAGCCTATCTGGGCGATCAGCACCTCCTTAGTAAAAGAGGCCCAGCCAGAGCAAGTGGTGGAGATGCATCGAATAATTCGTGGTTGGCTTGATGAACATTATGGTCACGACCTGACAAACAAAGTGCACATTCTTTATGGTGGTAGTGTTGATAAAGAAAGTATAAATTCTTTTTTGCGTGAACCGGCAATTGAAGGCGTTTTAGTTGGTAGTGCCTCGATAAAAATAAGTGAGCTAAACAGTATCGTTAAACAAGCCATCAATTCCTTGGCACAATAATCCTATGTTGTTTTGGTTAATCCCTATAATAATTTTTGTTCTATCTTTAACCGTAATCATCTTTGTTATCTGTCGTAAAATACCACAGTTACGAGCTTTGAATATTGAAACAACAGTAAGAGCCAAGGTTAAACAGGTAAAGGAAGCGATTATACTTGAGCGGATCAAACGGATCAGGGGTAAGAAACTTAGTAAATTGATTGAGCAAATTAATCAGGTTTTTCGTAGGCTAAGTCGCTTTGGTCGTCGTTCCATTCAGCGTTTAATGGCTTTGGAAAAATATTATCAAGAATTAAAAGAGGCACCGGTGAATGGATCATCTCGTTTGGATTCTGAAGCGATCGATAGAATGCTTAAAGAAGCCGGGGAACTGGTTCGACAGGAAAAGTATTCAGCGGCTGAAAAAAAATATGTAGAGATTATCAGTCATGATGCAAAAAATATTCGAGCTTTTGAAGATCTTGGTCGCTTGTATATTCGAATGAAAGAACCGGCTCAAGCTAGAGAAACTTTTAATTTTATTTTAAGTTTCAAACCGGATGATGCCAGTGTTTTAGTCTCGCTTGGGGAGATTGCGCTTGAAGAGGACGAGAAACCTTTAGCTTTAGATTATTTTGAACGAGCTGTGGCCAAGCGTCCACATAATCCGAAGTATTTGGATTATTTAACTGACACCGCATTAAAGGTTCAAGAAATTGAACCGGCTCGGCGAGGGATTGATAGTTTGAAAGAGGTTAATCCGGAGAACAAGAAGATTGCTGATTTTGAAGCTCGTTTGCGCGATATAGATGTTACCCCCACCAGCTCTTCACAAGGTAAATAATTTGTGATATTATTCTGACACTTTTGAATAGGCCGTCGTAGCTCAGTCGGTAGAGCACTTCCATGGTAAGGAAGGGGTCTGCGGTTCAAATCCGCACGACGGCTCCAGCCGTCGCTTCATCAGGTATAAAGCTGATGAAGCTGTGGCTGGCAGGCCATCATGAACACACAGGGAAACCTGTGTTTTGTGTTATCCACACAAATCTTGACCAGAGACCCGGTTTGTATTAGTATACCAGTACCTGGGGTGGGGGTATTAAAATAATTTAGAAAATATGTCAAAAGATACAAAAAGTCCAAAACGCGAAGTTGGAATCAGTTTAAAAAAAGCCCAAAGCTTACTTGGAAAGATTATCAACATGGTCGAAGATGATAAGTACTGTGTTGATATTATGCAACAAAATCTGGCAGTTATCGGTTTGCTCAAAGCAGCAAATAACAAACTTATGGCCGGACATTTAGACAGTTGTGTTGTTAAAGCCTTGGCTTCCAAGAACAGTAAAAAGCAAAAGCAAATGATTGAAGAAATATTGCTTATATCAAAATTATCAAATAAGTAATATGTCAAAACAATCAAAACGCGTTCACATCAACGGAATGCATTGTGTCTCCTGCGAAATGCTGATCGCTGATAAGTTAAAAGAAATTGACTCTGTTGCTGAGGCATCTGTTTGTCACAAAAAGAAATGTGCTGACATTTGTTTTCATGGTAATGACCTTGATCTAGATCAGGTCTCAAAGAAGTTAGAGGAAGCTGGTTATTCAATTCGTGAGAAAGATGAAGCAGCAGCTCGAAAGAAGCTGGCCTCACCAGACCAGTGGTTCTACGCCTTTTTTATTGTTTTGCTCTTATATTTATTTTTTAAATTTTTAACAAACCTTGGACTGTTTAATTGGTTGGAAGTTGATTCAGCTGACATTTCTGTTGGTATTGCTTTTCTAATCGGAATAGTTGCTTCGGTTTCAACTTGCTTGGCAGTTGTTGGTGGTGTGGTTCTAACATTTGCAGCCAAGTATCAGTCAAAAGGAAATTTTTTCCAAGCCAATATAAAACCACATTTAATGTTTCATGCTGGACGCTGGGCTTCTTTCTTTATTCTTGGAGGACTACTCGGAATAGTTGGTAGTTGGTTTAATCTAACTGGTAGTGCTATGGGCTGGTTCACTATCATTATCGCTTTAGTATTGTTCTGGCTTGGGTTGAATATGCTTGGGATTACTCCGTCAATGAGTACTGTTGGATTACGGATGCCCAAGTCAACAATGAAGACTTGGTCAAAACTTAGAAATTCAAATCATGTTTTAGCTCCAATTGCTCTAGGTGCATTTAGTTTTTTTCTGCCTTGTGGCTTTACTCAAAGTATGCAACTTTTTGCAGTTTCCACAGGTAGTTTCTGGGTCGGTGGTTTAACCCTACTGTTTTTTGCTATTGGTACCAGTCCGGTGCTACTCGGATTAGGCTTTGCTGCCTCTAGATTTAAAAACATGAAGCTGTCAGTTTTTCAATTGTCAATCGGAATGGTGGTAATTATGTTTGGTGTTTCAACTTTATTTTCTGGTCTGGCTTTGGCTGGAATTGATATTAGTTTACCAACGCCATCGTCTGGTGGGTCTGGTACAGTAATAGTTGAAGATGATGTCCAGGTTGTTCAAATGACCGCAGATTATCGTGGCTACTCTCCAAGTACATTTTATATAAAGAAAGATGTTCCAGTACGTTGGGAAATTAATGCCACTCAAGTTAGTGGCTGTACCGACACGATCATTGTTCCCGATTACAATATTAGTCAAAAATTAAAATCTGGTATGAACATTGTTGAATTCACTCCTACTCGATCTGGGACGATCGGATTTAGTTGTTGGATGGGTATGGTTCGCGGTAAATTCATAGTCGAATAAATATATGAAAAAAGAAACCTTCAATATTAGTGGTATGCATTGCGCTAGTTGTGCAGTAAGTCTTGAAAAAGAACTAAATAAAATAAAAGGCGTGGAAAGCGCTGTGGTTAATTTTGCTAATGAAGAAGCTACAATCAGTTTTGATGAAACCAAGACTAACAAGCAAGAATTTGATCGGGCAGTCAAGCAAGCTGGCGATTATGAGCTTGCTGGTTCAGCATCAAAAAAAGAAGCTGATATTCAACAACTGCGAAATAAATTTATTTTTGGCGCAGTAATATCAGTAGTTATTTTTGTCCTGACCATGTTTCCGATCCTGTCAAAACAAATTTCTTTTCCGATTATGTTGGCTCTGACTACGTTGGTAATGTTTTGGAGCGGTGGTCGGTTTTTCAAAAGTGCCTGGGTTGCTGGAAAACATTTTCGAGCTAACATGGATACCTTAATCGTTGTTGGAACCTCATCGGCTTATCTTTACAGTTTGGTTGCGACCTTGTTTCCTAATTTTTTTATCGCTGCTGGCCAAGATGTCCATGTTTATTACGATACGGCCGCGATTATTATAACCTTGATTCTACTTGGAAAATTCCTAGAAGTGCGAGCCAAAGGTCAGGCCGGCAAAGCTATTCAAGAGTTAGCCAAGTTGCAAGCCAAAACAGCACGGGTTATTAGAGATGGACAAGAAGTTGAGATTTCAATTGATCAAGTTGTTGTTGGTGACAAAATTATCGTTCGGCCGGGTGAAAAAATTCCAGTTGATGGTTTGATCATTGAAGGCTCTTCGGCAATTGATGAGTCTATGATTACCGGCGAAAGCATTCCGGTTGATAAAAAGGCAGGTGACCAGGTTATCGGAGCAACGATTAATAAATCTGGTAGTTTTACTTTCGAAGCAAAACACATTGGGGCTGATACAGCACTATCACAGATCATTCAATTAGTTCGCAACGCTCAAGGATCAAAGGCTCCGATTCAACGACTTGCTGATATTATCTCAGGTTATTTTGTTCCTGTAGTTATTTCGGTTGCTTTGATTTCTTTCTTGGTCTGGATATTCTTGGTTGGTCAAACTTTACCGTTTTCTTTGATCATCGCCGTAACCGTGTTGATCATTGCTTGTCCTTGTGCGCTCGGTCTAGCTACGCCAACTGCAATTATGGTTGGTACTGGTCGTGGAGCATCTCAGGGAATTTTGATTAAGAATGCCGAGGCACTTGAAAAAGCTCACAAGATCAAAACTTTGGTGCTTGATAAAACAGGTACGATCACGAAGGGTGAGCCAGAGGTGACAGATGTGGTTGGTAGTGATCAGGTTTTAGCTTTGGCAGCATCGATTGAAACCCTGTCTGAGCATCCGCTTGGTCAGGCAATTGTCAATTTTGCACAAGAACGAAAAATAAAGCTCCAGAAAGTTGAAGAGTTTAAAGTGCTTGAAGGGTTCGGTTTGCAAGCAGTTGTATCTAATAAAAAAATAGTAGTTGCTAAGCCAGGGTTCTTTAAGGATCTTGACCTGTCTGAATATCAGGTACAGATCAAACATTTGCAAAGGCAGGGTAAGACCGTATCTGTGGTCTCGGTTGATAATCAAGTAGTTGGGATAATTGCTTTGGCTGATGTGGAAAAAGAAGAATCAAAAGAAGCCATAGAACAACTTCGAGCTATGGGGATCGAAACAATTATGATGACCGGTGATAATCAACAAACAGCCGAAGCTATTGCTGCTAAAGTTGGAATCGATCAAGTGCTAGCCGAGGTTTTGCCCAAGGACAAGGCTAGACAGATCAAGAGGTTGCAGCAGGGTGGTCAGATAATCGGAATGGTTGGTGATGGAATTAATGATGCACCGGCCCTGGCTCAATCTGATCTGGGATTTGCTATCGGGTCTGGAACTGATGTGGCAATTGAGTCTGCCGAAATTATTCTTGTTAAAGATGATTTGCGCGATTTGGTTAAAGCCATAAAACTTTCAAAAGCAACTATGCGAACAATCAAAGGTAATCTGTTCTGGGCTTTTGCTTATAACAGTGCTGGTATCCCAATAGCCGCCGGGATTTTGTTTCCATTTGGTGTTTTGTTGTCACCAGTTTTTGCCTCAGCCGCCATGGCCTTTAGTTCCATATTTGTAGTTCTCAATTCGCTTAGATTAAAAGGGAAGAAGATATAATAAAAAAACACGGGCTTTCGCCCGTGCTTTTATTTTGTTTCCTTATGTGCCGTGTGCTTTTTGCACCACTTACAGAACTTGTTTATTTCCAATCGCTCCTTAATCTTTTTTTTATTTTTATAACTCTGATAACCGACCCTCTTACATTCGGTACATTCGAGTTTGATCAGTGTGTCTTGAGACATAACAGAAAATGGTTAAATTGCTAAATTTTTTTGTTCGCCCCACGTCGCTTTCGCTTCGCTCAAGCTATGTGGGACATTGCCCCATAGCTCAATCTTTGATTGAGCGACGGGGCATGGAGCCACCTCCCGGGCTCGAACCGGGGACCCACAGTTTACAAAACTGTTGCTCTGCCAACTGAGCTAAGGTGGCGTGTTAGCCCCACGTCGCTTTCGCTTCGCTCAAGCTATGTGGGACATGCCCCATAGCTCAATCTTTGATTGAGCGACGTGGCATGGTGGGCCGGGTAGGATTCGAACCTACGAAGCCTTACGGCGCGAGATTTACAGTCTCGAGCATTTGACCACTCTGCAACCGACCCAAATTTTTCAATTGTTCAATTTCACTTAACAGATATTCAAGAAGCCTTTTATCGTTGTATCTTACATGTACCAATCCGTGAGGCATCTTATGTGTTTTATATGCTTTACCTTTAACCACAAACGGTTTTAGAAATTGTGTCCCCGGAACCTTTAACTGCTTGATCCAATATTCTATGAGATTCAATACCTCTTGGTTTTCAAAGCAGTAGAGATAGATTCTTAGACGACCTTCATCGATATTGAGTATTTCTCGGAGATAACGCAAAAAAATTTTTTGAACGTCAGGATCACTATTCGCCAGATCTACAACACAACGTTTCTTCGCACCCTCGCCCCAGTAAAGTGCGAGAGCACACGTCTGCAGTTGCTTTTGTTCAACATTCAATTGTTTTGGTGTCTGGAAACTAAGCGGTGTTTTTCGAAAACGGATAGCATTTGTTTCTGCAGCAGTCCTTTTTGGAACCTTGTTGCGTTCTAGGGTGTTATAGACCTTTTTAATCCCCAGACCCAGGCTATCAGCCGTCTGCTTTGCACTTAAGCCTTTTTGATACATGCCAATGATCTTTTCATCCATATAGATGTTGGTACGCCCAATTTTACATAATCCAATAGATTCAGTCAAGTGATCTTTGCACAACAGGTTTTTATATCTGATAAACGTATATCTTATATCCTTGATCATCAGGTTGACAAACCTCCAGAGGTTTCATATTGGCAATAGGGAAGCGGTAAGAAATGATTCGTGTGCCTGGCTTGAGATCACATTTTAATCGTGGAATTAACTCCTTGGTCCAACGCGGTAGAAGATATATAAAAATAACATTGGCTTTTGAAAAATCAACCTGATTAAAATTTTTGCAGGTAAAAGCCGTTTGATCATGTTTACCAAAACATTTTTTCAGTCTGCAGTACAAATATAATGGTTTTGAACGCTCAACACCAACAGCCTTTACACTGCATTGTTTACTAAGAAAAAAGACTGTTTTACCGTCTCCACAACCTAAATCATAAAAGCATTCACCCGGTTTTAAACAACATAGTTTTTTTATCCGTTCCAGATCTTTGTCTAAACAAGGAACATACTCGGTTAGAGATTTAAGTAACCAGGCAATCAGAAGAGCAACAAAAAGGATCAATAATTTTATAGCTAAACTCATATTATCGTTGATATAAATAAATTTCTATGTCGGTTTGATTTGGTTTATTGATTGACTTTGGTTTCCAACCGGTGATCGGGAAAACATAGGAAATCACCCGAGCTCCTGGTTTAAGCTCTTGTTCAAGCTTGCTCTGCAACTTGGCCAGCCGTTTTGGCATGCCGAATACATATACAACATCAGCCGTTGATATATCGGATTTAAATAGGTCGCCAAAGTGAAAGTTAATTTGAGAATTTTTCTGGAATATCTGTCGGGTTTTACAGACCAGATATAAGGGCACGGCCATTTCAATCCCACTGGCTCGAACACCCTCTTGCCGAGCCAGATAACAAACCGTGCGACCGTCACCGCAACCAAGATCAAAAAAAAGTTCACCAGATTTTAGATCTGCCAGTTCAGCGATTCGCTTCAGGTCTCGACTGTGGGCTGGTACCCAAGGTGCAAAACTGTTAGCAGCCAAAGCCACAGTTAACAGCACCAAGAAAACAATCAGGATAAGTATCAGGTTCATACGTTTCTATTGTATCACATCTTGACAGCCGTTCAGCGATAGCTTATGCTACATATCTGTCGATCAGGAGGTCAAGATGGAACACACTGGTTTTGAAATCGGATACAGATCAGCCTCTGGTCCGCGATCATTTGACGCTTGTTGCAGTGTTTTAAATGCCACTCTTTTCATCGAACATACTGTTGAGGAATGGATCACAGAAGCGGCCGAGGCCATGCGTTCCCGGTTTACTCGTCCAGGTCGTTTCAGTCTTGGATACTGGCCAAAGGGCAGGCCTGATCAGTTTGTTCTGGTTGGGGTCTTGAAAGTGCAGTATTATTCAAGACATGGCTCCAGCATACGCTGTAGCTGGCATCC
>JBDRNK010000001.1:0-9616 GCA_043811105.1 Candidatus Uhrbacteria bacterium | reverse complement strand
GCTGATTCAGGGACGATTTAGAGTTGGACTGGCTCGAATGGAACGTATTATCAAAGATCGGATGTCAACACAGGACATTGATAGTTTGTCCCCGGGACGATTGATCAATGCTCGTCCGGTTATTGGTGCGGTTCGTGAATTCTTTATGTCTTCACAGTTGTCACAGTTTATG
This sequence comes from Candidatus Uhrbacteria bacterium, assembly GCA_043811105.1. GTDB lineage: Bacteria > Patescibacteriota > Patescibacteriia > UBA9934 > CAZDDW01 > CAZDDW01. The sequence goes on along the minus strand of JBDRNK010000001.1, from coordinate 9,444 downwards.
GATCAGACCAATCCTTTGGCAGAGCTTGAACACAAGCGCCGACTTTCTGCTATGGGTCCTGGTGGATTGAGTCGAGAGCGAGCCGGCTTTGAGGTGCGTGATGTACACACAACCCACTACGGCCGAATTTGTCCGATTGCCACTCCTGAAGGACCAAACATCGGGTTGGTCGGCCACTTGGCTTCGTATGCGATCATTAATGAATATGGATTTATTGAAACCCCAGATCGCAATGTGGTTAAGGAAGAAAAAGACGGTCAGCAAGTAACCCGAGCAACAGGAGAGGTCGTGTATTTAAATGCGTTTCAGGAAGAAAAAGCGGTTATCACACCGGCAACAACAGCCATTGATGAAAACGGTTACTTTGTTGATCAGTTTGTTGGAGCCAGAAAACAGGGAACTGCTCAGGTTATGCCTTCCAATCAGGTTCAGTATATGGATGTTTCTTCAAAGCAGATCGTTTCAGTTGGTACTGCTTTGATTCCTTTCTTGGAACACGACGATGCTACCCGAGCTTTGATGGGAACAAACATGCAACGACAGGCCGTACCTTGTATTAAGCCGGATCCACCGATTATCGGAACTGGTGTTGAACGACGAGCAGCCAAGGATTCCGGTCACGTTGTTGTTGCCGAACAGGATGGAATGGTCTCTGCCCTTGATGGAAATCATGTTCAGATCACAGACAGCAAAGACAATGTCTTTGAATATCAAATGAAAAAGTTTGTTCGTTCTAATGCTTCAACCGGAATTAATCAACGGCCAACAGTTGATATTGGTCAAAAAATAAAGGCCGGTGATGTGATTGCTGATGGAGCTGCGGTTAAAGATGGTGAGCTGGCTCTTGGACAAAATGCCTTAGTTGCTTTTATGGCCTGGGACGGGTTCAACTACGAGGATGCGGTGGTTATTTCTGAACGCTTGGTTCATGATGATCGCTACACTTCAATTCATCTTGAGCACCATACCTTGGATGTTCGAGACACGAAGCTTGGACCAGAAGTAGTTACCGCTGATATTCCAAATATTTCTGAAGAAAAATTAAAGAACTTGGACGCTGAAGGTGTTGTTCGAATTGGCGCTGAAGTAAAGTCCGGTGACATTTTGGCCGGAAAAATTACTCCAAAGGGTGAAACCGAACTTTCAGCTGAAGAAAAATTATTGCGAGCCATCTTTGGAGAAAAAGCTCGTGATGTTCGTGATTCATCTTTGTATCTTGAACATGGTGAACACGGAAAAGTTGTTGACATCAAAGTTTTTACTCGCGAGCAAGGTGATAAATTGCCGCCCGGGGTAAGTCAGTCGATTCAAATTTCAGTTGCTGATCTACGCAAGGTTCAGGTTGGTGACAAAGTGGCCGGTCGTCATGGAAACAAAGGAGTTATTTCAAAAGTTGTGCCGATTGAAGACATGCCTTTCCTTGAAGATGGTACACCAATTGATATAATTCTAACTCCATTGGGTGTGGTTTCTCGTATGAACCTGGGACAGGTTCTTGAAGTTCATCTTGGCTTGGCTGCCAACGCTCTTGGTTATCGAGTAAAAACACCGGTTTTGAACGGAGTTAGTGAAGAGAATATTCGTGCTCAGCTTCGCGAAGCCGGATTACCGGAAGGCGGACAAGTTACACTGTATGACGGACGAACCGGAAAGCCTTTTGATAATATTGTTACTGTTGGTTATATGTATGTGCTCAAACTTTCGCACATGGTTGAAGATAAAATTCACCAACGTTCGATCGGGCCTTACTCATTGATTACTCAGCAACCGCTTGGTGGTAAGGCTCAGTTTGGTGGACAGCGTTTTGGAGAAATGGAAGTTTGGGCTTTGGAAGCTTATGGTGCGGCACATACTTTGCAAGAGATTTTAACCATTAAATCCGATGACGTCCCCGGTCGATCAAAAGCTTACGAATCGATCATTAAGGGTGAACCGATACGCAAGGTAAATATTCCAGAATCGTTTAATGTGCTGATTAGAGAATTAAAAGGGTTGTGTTTGGATGTCGAGCTTCTGAAAGACGGTCAGAAAGTCGAGCTCGGCGAGGAAAGAAAGGAAAAACGAAAATAATATGATGCAAAAAACCGACACCTTAAAAACAACTGACTTTGACTCAATTCGCTTGCGTCTGGCTTCGGCTGAAAAAATTCGTTCCTGGTCTTTTGGAGAAGTGATGAAGCCGGAAACGATTAACTATCGAACTCAGAAACCGGAAAAGTCAGGCCTGTTTGCTGAGGAAATCTTTGGTCCTTCAAAGGACTGGGAGTGTTATTGTGGAAAGTACAAGAAAATTCGATATAAAGGTTTAACTTGTGATAAGTGTGGAGTTGAAGTTACCCATGCCCTGGTTCGTCGTGAACGTATGGGACATATTGATCTGGCTTGTCCGACAACGCATATTTGGTTTTTGCGTGGAGTACCGTCAAAAGTTGGAACAATTTTGGATATGTCAGTTCAGACCTTGGAAAAAGTGATTTACTTTGCCGAGTTTATCATTACTGATGTTGATCAAGAGGCCCTGGAACAGACACATGAACAGGTTAAGCAGGAATATAAATCAAAGAAGAAAATGATTGAGGGAGAATATAATCGTGACCATGATCGTTTGGGAGCAAAGTTTTCCAACGAGGCAACAAAAATGACAAAAGAGGTTGATCGATTAAAAGCCCAGCGTGATCAGCGTTTGGAAGAGCTTGAGGAAGATTTTTTAACCGTTGACCGAGAGTTAAAAGAAATGAAAGTGATGAAAATGATTTCGGAAACGGTTTATCAGGATTGGTCACTAAAGTATGGCCATATCTTTGAAGCTTCAATCGGTGCTGAAGCTATTGAAACTTTGCTCAAGCGAATCAACCTGGAAGAGAACATGAAAAAAATTGAACAGGATCTGGAAAAAGCCACCGGGGCAAAACGTGATCGTCTAACTCGTCGAATGAAATTGCTTAAATCATTTTTTATCAATGACATTCGACCGGAATGGATGGTTTTAAGAGCTATTCCAATTATTCCACCGGACCTGCGACCAATGGTTCCACTTGATGGCGGACGTTTTGCTACCTCTGATCTTAATGATCTTTATCGACGAGTGATCAACCGAAATAATCGATTGAAACGTTTGCATGATTTAAATGCTCCGGAAGTCATTGCTCGAAACGAGAAGCGTATGCTTCAAGAGGCGGTTGATGCCATGATTGATAATTCGGCTCGTCATACCAAAACGGTTATTGCGGCCACTGGAAAAAAACGACAGTTGAAATCTTTGGCTGATATTCTAAAAGGAAAGCAAGGCCGATTCCGACAGAACTTGCTGGGAAAACGAATTGATTATTCTGGTCGATCAGTGATTGTTGTTGGGCCACATCTGACTCTTGATCAGTGTGGTATTCCAAAGAAAATGGCACTTGAGTTGTTTAAGCCGTTTATTATTGCCAAGTTGATTGAACGTGAGTATGTTCATAATATTCGCAGTGCCAATCGTTTTATTGAATCCGATCGTCCGGAAACTTGGGACATTTTGGAAGAAGTAATTAAGGATGCTTTTGTTCTTCTCAACCGAGCACCGACATTACATCGTCTGGGTATTCAGGCATTTAGACCAACTTTGATTGAAGGAAAAGCCATTCAGTTGCACCCTTTGGTTTGTAGTGCTTTTAATGCTGACTTTGACGGCGACCAAATGGCTGTTCATGTTCCATTGACTGATGAAGCCAAAAAAGAAGCTGAAGATATAATGTTGGCTACTAAGAACCTGCTAAAGCCGGCACACGGAAGTCCGGTAACTTCGCCGGGTATGGATATGGCTTGGGCCATTTATTACATGACCAAGACTTTTGATGAACCGGATGAGGAAAAGGTTCAAACTTTTGCCAGTGAAAGTGATGCTAAGTATGCATATTTGATTGATCATCTAAAATTACGTGACTGGATTAGGGTTCGTTTAGATAACGGTGAAATTATCTTGACCACAATCGGGCGTGTTCTGGTTAATCAGAAATTACCGGATATGGTTCCTTTTATGAATCAGGCTATGGGTAAAAAGGAACTGGCGGCGATTATCAAAAAGTCAATCGAGTTTGAGGGAAATGAAGTTACAGCTAAGACCCTGGATCGATTAAAAGATTTGGGATTTAAGTATGCTACATTATCCGGTTATTCTTGGGGAATGGCTAACTTGCCTGACCTGGAAGGAAAGGCTCCTTTGATTGAAGAGGGTGAACAACGGATTCGTGAAGTGGAAAATTATTTTGAACAAGGTTTGTTGACTCAGGCTGAACGTCATAGTTCATTGGTTAAGATTTGGAATGAAATTAAAGACCGAGTGGCTGAGCTGGCCAAAAACTCTTTGGTTGTTGATGGGCCGGTTTATTCGATGATTGACTCAGGGGCGCGTGGTTCTTGGGGTCAGTTTACTCAGATGGTTGGAATGATTGGTTTGAAAGCCAACCCAGCCGGTGAGATTATTGAGTTGCCGGTAAAGCGATCGTTTAAAGAAGGGCTGGATGTTTTGGAATTCTTTATTTCATCCCACGGAGTGCGTAAGGGTTTGACTGATACGGCTCTGCGTACAGCTAACGCTGGATATTTGACTCGTCGTTTGGTTGATGTGGCTCAGGACGTAGTTGTTCGAGCTGAGGATTGTGGTGATACTGGCGGAGTGATTTTGACCAAAGAAGAGTCTGATGAAATTGGTGAGCCATTGTTGGTGCGAATCCTTGGACGGGTGGTTCTCTCAGATATTAAAAAGCCGGGTGGACGGAAGGTTATTGTAAAAGCCGGCGAATTGATCACTGAGAATCATATTCGTGAAATCGAAGACGCTGATGCTGAGTTGGAAGAAGCCCATGTTCGTTCAGTGATGACCTGTCATGAACGTCGGGGAGTATGTCAGCAATGTTATGGATATGACCTGGCTTTTAATAAGTTGGTAAAAGTTGGAACGGCTGTGGGAATTATGGCCGCACAATCAATTGGTGAGCCAGGAACACAGTTGACCATGAGAACCTTCCACACTGGTGGTGTGGCTGGAAAAGACATTACTCAAGGTTTGCCTCGAGTTGAAGAATTGTTTGAGGTTCGCAATCCAAAGCAAAAAGCCATCATGACCGAGGTGGCCGGTCGAGTTGAAATTGAAAGTATTGAACGCGAGATTATTCAGGCCGGAACCGGGAAGCAGATAGTTGATACTCGTCCGGGTCAAAAGATTGTTCGTATTCATCATGCCGGTATTGATGAGGAAAGTTACACTATCGGTCGTGGCGGTGAAATTAAAGTTCAGGATGGCGCTGAAGTGAAAAAAGGCGATGTTATCGGAACAACCAACAAAGAAGAAAATATTCTCAGTCTGCATGATGGCACAGTTAAGATTGAAAAAACCAAAGTGGTTGTGATTTTTGAAGCCACCAAGATTCGAGAATATATCGTTCCGCCAGGGTATTCAGTTGTGGTTAAAGACGGTGATGAAGTCGAAAGCGGTGATGCTATTACTGAAGGTCATCTTGATCTACAAATGCTCTTCAAGTACAAGGGACGTGATCGATTACAGCTTTACCTGTCCAAGGAGATCCAGTTTATTTATTCATCTCAGGGACAAAAGTTGAACAACAAACATATTGAGATTATTATTCGTCAGATGTTTAGCCGGGTATTGATTCTCGATCCGGGAGATACTGATTTGTTGCCAGGAGAAATGATTGAGCGTTCTACATTTCTTGAAGAGAACGATCGAATTCGTGAAAAGAATGCCAAAGAAGCCACAGCAGAAGATTTGTTTATGGGAATCACTAAGGTTTCTTTGTCTACTGACTCCTGGTTGTCAGCTGCCTCCTTCCAAGAAACCACTCGAGTTTTGGTTAACGCTGCGGTAACCGGTAAAGTTGATCGACTTGAAGGTTTGAAAGAGAACGTGATTATTGGGCGCTTGATTCCTGTAGGAACCGGATACGGAGAAAATATAAAAGGATTTGTTGAGAGTATGAAAGAAGATACAGCAGAAGAAGTGGAAGAAGAAAGCAGTGAAGAGGATGAAGAATAGAATATGTCAGGGCATTCTAAATGGAGCAAGGTCAAACAAAAAAAGGGGGCGATTGATGCCAAGCGTTCAGCTTCTTTTAGTAAGTTGTCTAAGGCCGTGACCATAGCTGCTCGTGATGGTGGTGGAGACCCGGCCATGAATTTCAAGCTACGCATGGCCATGGATAAGGCTAAAGCCGGGGGCTTGCCTAAGGATAAGGTTGAAAAAGCAATTTTACGGGGCACGGGTGAAGGCGATAGCGGTCAGATTGAAGAGGTGATTTACGAAGCCTTTTCACCAGGGGGTGTCGGCATGTTGATTGAGTGTTTGTCAGATAATACAAATCGCACCGTGGCCGAGGTCAAGCATATTGTCAGCAAGTCTGGCGGGACCATGGCCGGACCGGGATCGGTTATGTGGATGTTTGATCGCAAGGGTGTAGTTCGGGTCGATGATGTGTCAAAGATTTCTGATCGTGATGCGTTTGAACTTGCAACTATCGATGCTGGAGCTGAAGATATTCGTGATCAAGAAGATGGGGTTGAAATTATTACTGAGATGTCAGATCTACAAAAGGTTGTTGAGGCCTTAAGCTCTATCGGGATCGATCCGGATTCAGCCGAGTTAGAATATCTGCCCAAAGATCCTGTTGCGGTAGATGATAAGGTCTCGGAATCTATAATGAAACTTTGCGAAGCTTTGGATGAGAATGATGATGTGAATAATATTTATACAAACGAAGTTTAAAAGGGAATGACACCCGCTCGTCCTCCGAAGCCTTGGCGAAGGAGGGCAAGGGTGTCATTTAGTTTAGAAATCACTGTAGATAACTGCAGTGATTTTTGGTTGGGCCAGCCACGGAGACTCCCCGAACCAGACGCTTCGCGTCGGTACGGGGCAGGCAGGGTTTTTGTTGTGGACAGCGTTCGGTTCGTTCGTGGAATAAGAAAGAATGGGTTATAACCTCACTCAGCGTCGGCCGTGACATGTGTCTATGTGGAGTCCTGGTGGTTAGACTCTGACCTGGCCGAGTGCTCTGAACAAAAAGGATGTCTGAGGCCCCATAGCTGGCTGAGTAAGTGCTGGGATGGCCTGTGTTTTAAAACCTGATCGTAGCAGCACAGATTGCAGTTGCCAGTGCATCAGCGGCGTCGTCTGGTTTTGGTACCTGGTCGAGTTCAAGTAACCGTTGCACCATTTCCTGCATTTGTCTTTTGTCAGCATTACCATCTCCGGTTACGGCAAGTTTGATCTGATTTGGTTTTAGTTCGATCACCGAAAGATTTAATTCAGCACAGATCAATAGAACCACACCACGAGCTTCGGCTACACGCATGGCCGTAGTTGTGCTCTTCCCGAAAAATAATTCTTCGATCGCCACCTTATCCGGTTGCTGTTGTTTAAGCAACTGTCGAAGATCTGATGCAATAACTTGCAATCGTTCAGCATGCGAAATGTCAGTTTCAGTAGAAATACAACCAGTATCAATCAGTTCAAACTTATGTCCATCATATTCAACAACCCCAAAACCCATGCGTCCAAACCCTGGATCTATTCCAAATATCTTTAACATAATTTAGAAGAATTTGGCTTTACGCATGTCTTTGTGAGCTATCAACAATATCAAAGAACCAATGAGGGCTACGATTGATACAACAACAAATAAAACATTAAAACCAAAAGAAGCAGCCAAGAAACCACCAAGACCTGCAGTGGCCGCGGCAGATATATTAGTCATGGTGGTGTAGAGACTCCACTCAACACCTTCCCGATTTCGATCAACATGTCGGGTAAATAGGGCGTACCAGGTTGGTAGAGTAAAGGCGGCCAGAATTCCATATAAGACTTGAATCAGATATAAATGTGTTGGTGTTGATGCAAAAATATATAATAGCGGTACGAAAGCAGTGACGAAAGCACCAATCACTAAAAGCCAATAGTCATCAAGATCTCCCCTGATTCGATCGATGATTGCTGCTATCGGCAACTGTCCCAGGGATCGGACCAATAAAAAGATTGTTGCGGCAATACCAACGACTTCAACCCCGGCACCTTCAATTTGTTCGGTAACAAAGATGGCGAAGATTGGACTGACCAGACCAAATCCAGCAATGATCAGAACATCAGAGACGATAAATATTCGCACCGTCCAGCTGATTTTTTTCCAAAAAAATTCTCTCCAATTTTTTCGATTTAATTGCATACTTAGTAAGTATATCAAAAAACCAGCCGAACGTCTCCCAGCTGGTTTTAGATAACCTTATCAGCCACAGCACAGGCGGCAAAGGCTTGAGGTTTTATTTCGACTACAAAGCCCATGCCACGAACAAAGCCACAGATCTCTTTAATCAAATCCTTGGTTGGCCCATTCTCTCCAATATCAACATGGATCTGCACATCACAAAATCCGTTTCCTTGAGCCTCAAACTCTTCCAAGATAGTTTGAGCCAAATCTGTTGACAAAGTGGTTTCTTGCCAAATGCGCTCCCGCAAGGTTGCCTTGTTGGCCTGGATGGTTCGAGCAGTAAAGAAACGACCGCCACGGCCGTGGCGGTAAATAACCAAAGCGGTTATATACTCGGTGGCTCTTGTTTTTTGTTCAGAATCTGAACCAACAATGACTGAGTAGGCGTCAGCTGGTTCGTGCTCAATGAACTCTAACAACTCTTCAAGTACATCATTGAAGCTTAACACCCCTTTTGTTGGCGAGTGAAAGTGTTTCATCATAATCCCAAGCTAGTGGTTGTTTTGTTCCGCCCTCTTTTCTTCAGCGGCCAGTTTTTTATCTTCTTTGATAATTGCTTTTTTTGCCACGGTTTTCTTTACATATAGATTCATTAAAGAGAAGACCAGAATACTGGCAAGAATAATACAAGTTATGTTGATTAAAAAGAGAACAAAAGAATTAACCGTAATAACCGGATCAAACATGGCCAAACCAACACCAACCGCTGCCAGTGGTGGAATCAAAGCTACAGAAACAGCAATACCAGGCAAAGCAGCACCGAGTTGAGGTTTGATCAAAGCAAAAGAAGCGGCAAATCCGGCCACCAGAGCAATGGCTGCAAAAACGACTGAAGGCTCAGCTCGAGCCAGAATTTCTCTGTTTAGTTCCGTGCCTAGTTCAGCGCTGTACATGAAAAAAAGAGTAACAACCAAAGCTGTTGGAACAGCAAAAACCACAGATTTAATAACAGTAAACAAGGAACGCAACATTAGATGACGGTCAGCAATGACGATTCCTAAAGACAGGCTTAAGATTGGTGAGAGCAAAGGAGCGATCAACATACTTCCGATAACCACAGCGGCGTTATCGATCAGTAAACCCAGCGTAGCCATGATAATAGAAAGCACAATCATTAAAAAGAAATCATCGCGTGGAGTGCTGTCTGCAATTAAGCGCTGAATAGCGTCATTTTTGTCTTTTTCAGTTA